>NZ_JAEIJE010000015.1:0-124986 GCF_016772095.1 Comamonas sp. NyZ500
TGCTGCAGTTGAATAGCTTTTCAAATCTCTGCCAATTACCTCGGTGAAGCCGGAGCCCACTGGCTGCAATGGGTCGTTAGCGGACCTGTGCTCGGAAGTCAAAAGGGTGCTGGGGAGCGCACAACGGTAGGCGTTGTTGTGGGCCTTCCAGTGCCGGAGGAACGTGTGGCAAACGCGCTTGTGGACTGTGTGGATCGGCGATTCATCGGTCATCGCGCGATTGTCTCAGAGGAGGGTGCTGCTCCGGTGCGTTTGACTGTGAACGGCCATCAGCAGTCCTTCGGGTCAAATCCGTCAGCGGCAGGTTTAGGCTATTTGCGTTCCTTCAACTGAAAGTTGCCAATGGCTGCTCTTCGAGAAAGCATTCCTTGCGAAGCAATTTGTATATTTTCTTCGAGCCGTAAAGCTGTCTACCAAAAGCTGAACGACTCAGTGGCTGTAGAGATCGTCACCTCGAGTCCGACTCTGCCAGTAAACTGAGTCTTTGTTAGAAATTAAGAATAAATAACCGACATGAGTATTTCCAAAAGCTGGCGCATCCCATCCAACTGGCAGGACTTTGAAGAACTCTGCGAACAACTTCTTGAGCGCGAGTACCGACCATGCAGCGCACACCGCTATGGCCGAGCCGGACAAGACCAGCACGGCGTTGACATCACAGTGCTTCTCGAAGGTGATAAGAAACCAATTGGCGTCCAGTGCAAGCTCCGATCCGAGCTCACTGGTAGACAACTCAAAGACACTGATATCAATGAAATTTATCAAACCTCCCTAAAATACTCACAGGGCCTCAAATCGCTGAAGATTGCCACAACTTGTCCCTACGATAAATCGGCGACTGACATGTGTGCGCAAATTTCCGAAAGCTGGCAAAAAAAGTATCCGATTGAGCTGCTTTTCTGGCCTGATATCGAAGCCCTCCTAACCAAACATGAGGACGTCGCATGTCGGTTCTACCCTGAAGCATTTTCACCTGAACGCTTACTGCAATTTGATCGCCTTGGCCATATTCAGATCTCGTTACCGCAGTTCAACTGGGAGTCAGGCCTTAAGGAGCTTTTCAAAAGAAAAGAATTTCAAAGTATGGCAGGCACTGACCTAGAGGCACTGAAAACAATTCTTTCAGAACTTACGGCAAATACTTTAGACCCGGGAAAAGGCACCGCAACTGTGGCACGTATTACAGTGCGATCAAATAAGATAATTTTCGAAGATAACGGAAAAATCTTCAACAGCCTAACCGCTTCATTGCCAAAGAGATCGAATCAACATGGCCTTCGAACTATTAGAAAACTGCACGAGGAAAGTGGAAGGTTGGCTTGGGAATACACCCCGCACAACCCAAAATTAACCCGATTTAACACTACGCACATTACCGCCATGGCGCCTCTGGCCTCAATCCCAGAAACATGCAGATCTGCGTTGGAATTAGAGTACGTTATATCTCGTGACGAAGCACGACGTTTCGTCAGTAGGTTGGCAATTCCGCCCGAATGTGATTCATACACCGTCTGCTTGGCATTGAACGGAGTCCGGGTCGTCAGCGCATCTGCGGCAGATGAAATCCTTGAGCAATTGGTAAAGGTAATTGATGGTAGACCCCTGACACTGGAGGTCGAGCCTTCCACAGTTGCAAGTGAGCTCGAGGAATGGGTTTGCCGTCATCAAAATGTCTCAATACGCTGGGTCCAATAAGGAATCGCATTTGGTCTATTTAAGAAAGTCGTAGAACACGGACACTAAACACCGCCCATCGAAAATCAGATGACTGAAATTGGCCAATAACACCACTTTCTCTCCCGTAATATCTGACATGTTATGCCAACTGGTTAGCGGGCCTCCTGCTGTAATTGGCTGTCGCACCGCTCAGGATGGCTACTTTTGGCAAGAGCGGCCAAACCTCGTCCAGATTGCCGAGTCCCGAGTGACCGCTCCTGCCAAAAGAGCAGACACTCGCTACTAATTTTGCGGCGACCGCAATGGGGCATTAGCGGTCCTGCGCACTTCGCTCAGAAAGGAGCGGGGGAGCGAACCACGCTCGCCGGGCCCGGCCCGAAGTACACAAGCCCATCATCAAGGGTGACTACAAGCACCCATTCGGGGTGGACTGCTTCTGTGATGTAGTCGCTGGCGCGCTCTGGCCAGGAATTCCGACGTTAGCCTAGGTGCATGACTTCTCTCAGTAGCCTTCAACGAGAGGCATTTCCGTCCCATCGACCGCAATCATCGCACCCGTGGTGTTGGGGTCGATTTCTATTGGGACGCCCCACAGCTCATTGGGCTTGCCGAAGGAGTTGACGATGTTGAACTGCCGCAGCTCTTCGGGCGTCATCTTGATCAGCTTGGGGTAGGCGTTGTTGTGGGCCTTCCAGTGCCGGAGGAACGTGTGGCAAACGCGCTTGTGGACTGTGTGGATCGGCGATTCATCGGTCATCGCGCGATTGTCTCAGAGGAGGGTGCAGCTCCGGTGCGTATGACTGGGAACGGCCAGAAGCAGTCCTTGGAGGTACTCTCCTAGGCGACTGCTTCTGCCCGGTTGCGGCTGTTGCTGTTCGACTCATTAGAGTATTTTACGCATCGTATGGTCCATGCCAATAGTGAAACGATGCAAGCACGTTCACCTGGACTTTAGGTTTGCAGCGCAATGAGTAGGAGGCTTTTCTACACACGGCAACATCATTGGGCAATGCTTTCCTGATTCACAGGGTGTGATATTTTTCTCCTTATTGGTGTTAGTCCACACATCTATAACGCGAGCGCGCTTATCGGCATCAAAAGGACTGGCCGATGCTCTTGGGTGCAATGGGTAATATGCAGTGCAAGTCTTCCACACAACTAGCGGAATCAACGAATACATGAGGATTCGAATCAATGCAGCCTCGCTCTTTTGATTTTTTAATGTTATCTCATGTAACAAATAAATTCACCCTCTAGTAGTCATCGCAAACCTTCCTTGTGCATATGAATTTTTTTATTGCTGGTTTCGGTTGTTGATGCGAAAACACCGGAATTAAGGAAGCGTATGAGGAGGCTTCCGTGTCGATAAAAGTCAGGTTTACATATCAAGCAAGCATCGTCCGCGCGTGAGCCTTAAGAAATTGATAAGTTGCAAAACCTAGATTCCAGACAGCAATAACAGCGGGTGAGCTGCTCCGTCCGAGCCCATCACGACTTGTTTAGCCAAAGGAGTCGGTGATGCTGCTAGTAAAGATGCAAAGGTTTGAGGTTGCAGCCAGAAGCGAATGCGCTGCAACTTCCGTTATTTCACTGTGCGGTCTGGTCTAGCCCATGCAAACCGCCATCCCTCTGGGCGTGAAGGCCTTCAGCCGCAAGATCGACGACACACTCCTTTGCGGCTTGGCAATGGCGCTGTGGCTCTTGGCCTTTGCGTGGATTCGTCCATTGAGTGACCCGGATGAGGGACGCTATGCCGTCGTTGCTTTGGACATGCTGCGCACCGGCAATTGGGTGACGCCTCATCTCAACGGGCTTCCCTTCTTTCACAAACCACCTCTGTACTACTGGCTTGCAGCCGGTGGCTATGAGCTGTTCGGTGTCCATGCATGGGTGGCGCGCGTGCCGTCCATGCTGGGAGCATGGCTGGCATCGATGAGCCTGCTGGCTCTAGCCAGACGCTACACAAGCACCTCGACCGCCATAGCTGCGGCGATCATCTTCCTCACGATGCCCTTCGCTTATTTGGCCGCTCAGTACGCCAATATGGACATGCTGCTGGCTGGTTGCATGTGCACCTGCACCACCTGTGCATTCATTGCCACGATAGAGGCGGACCTCGGCAAGACGTGGCGCACCTGGATCACGGCGGCTGGTGTTTTTGCGGGTCTCGGCTTTCTCGCCAAAGGGCTCATTGGCCTGGTGTTACCGGGCTTGATCTGGTCAATATGGATGCTTTGGGAGCGTCGCTGGAAGCAAATGGCGCTTCCCCTGTACCCGCCAGTGTGGCTTGCCATACTGGCGGTTGCGGGGCCATGGGCATGGTTTGCGCAAAAGCAGCATCCGCAGTTTTTTCATTACTTCTTCGTTACACAGCATTTCCAGCGCTACACCGAAACGGGCTTCAACAACCCGCAGCCATGGTGGTTCTACCTGGCGGTGATCGCACTTGCATGTCTTCCATTGACTCTGGCTGGAATCTATATGCTGTTCAGGCAATGGCGGGCTCAGCAAGAGTTCATGCCCAAATCTGACTCACACCCTGCTCAAACGAACCTCGATCGGTATATGGCGGTCTGGCTGTTGGCTGTGGTGGCCTTCTTTTCTATTCCCAGCAGCAAGATCGTGGGCTATGTGCTGCCGGCACTTCCACCTCTGGCTTACCTGATCGCCCGAATCTGGCAAACGGCTCTCGATGGTGATGGGTCGAATATACTGCGGGTGAGATCTAAGCTCTCTATCACCATTGGAGCTGCGGCGGCTCTTTGCACGGTGCTGGCTATCGGCTTCGGCACCAAAGGTGTTCCACAGAAAACTCGTTGGGACCGCCTGGCCGCGCTGCCGGTGCAGCCCGACGATCGGATCATGATGCTCGGACAGTTGTACTACGGCGCTCCTTTCTACATGCACACAGGCCAGATCCCTTGGGTCGTCGATGACTGGCAAGCCGCCAAAGCATCAAAGTCCGATAACTGGAGGAAGGAACTGCTGGATGCCACAGCATTCTCTCCAAATAGCGCAAGCCATTTACTCCTTGAAAAACAGGATGTAAACCATGCTTTGTGCACAACCAAGCACCGGGTATGGGTTGTTGGAGAGCCCGAGTCTGCGAAGCAGATGACACCATCGCTATCTGGTATCAAACCGATGCTTGAGCTGGGTTCTCGCGCTGTTTGGCTTTGGACACCTAACACCGCTTGCACAGCACCTTCTCCCATCGTGCATTGATTAGGCGACGCTGTATCAACCTCAGTCTACGCTTTTATCCGAGCCAAGCACGCCTCCGCCGAGTGACTGATAGAGGGCCACCACATCACCATAGAGGCTGCCTTGCGCTGCCACGCGGGCAGCTTGCGCCTGCAGCCAGGACTGTTTGGCGGCCAGGGCCGTGGGCATGCTGGCATAGCCGGCCTTGAGCTGTGAGTCACTGAGCTTCCAGGTCGTCTGGCTGGCACTTTCACTATCTTGGCTCATCTGTAGGGCGCGAGAATCTGCATCCACGGCATACAGCGCATTGGCTACGTCCTGAAATGCAGAAAGTACCGTGCTCTGGTAGCTGGCGGTCGAAGCCTGCAGTTCGGCCTCGGCCGCCTTTTGATGGGCCCGCAATGTGCCGCCATTGAACAGAGGCGCCAGCAGGTTGGCGCCCAGGGCCCAGGTCACATTGCCAGCCGAGAACATGCGCGCAAACGTGGTGGCACCACCACCATAGGCCGCCGAGATGCTCAGCTGCGGCAGTCGCGCAGCAGTAGCTACACCCACTGCCGCACTGGCCTGCTGCACTTGGGTCTCTGCAGCGCGGATATCGGGGCGCTGGTCTACCAGCTGTGATGGCACGACCTCAGGCAGCGATGGCAGCCGGAAGCTGGACAAAGGCAGCAGGGCTGGAGCCTGATCAGGCGTGCGAGCCATGAGTGTGGCCACGAGGTTGCGAGTCTGCTCCAGTGACTTTTGCAGCGGCACCAACTGCTGTTGCAGCTGCAGCAACAGGGTTTGCTGGGTGGCGACATCCATGCCGCTGGCATAGCCGTTGGCCTGTTGCTTGCGCATATGCTGCAACTGCTGCTGGGCGGCTTCAGTGGCTTGTTGCAGCAGGTCTGTCTGCTCTTGCAGCATGGAGGTCTGGATCACTGCCGCCACCAGATTGGCAGCCAGGCTCAGTCTGGCTGCCTGCAACTGCAGTCGCTGGTTTTCTTCGGCTGCCTGCAGGCCTTCGACCTGGCGGCGGTTGCCGCCAAATAGGTCAGGGGCGTAGGAAACGCTGAGCTGGGCCGTGTGATAGGTGTATAGCGATTCGCCATTGTTCAGGGGGGGCGAGACAGATTGCCCGGTGTTCTGACGTGTGGGGCTGTAGCCCAGTTGAATCGAGGGCAGAAAGTAGCCGCGCTGAGCCACCACGTTCTGGTGTGCGGCGCGCAAAGTGGCCTGGGCCGCCTCGATGGAGGGGCTTTTGCTCAAGGCCTCTTGCACCATGGAGTCCAGCTCTGCGTTGCCAAAAGCCTGCCACCACTGGTTGCCGATGCCGCCAGCGGTGCTCACAGGCAGCGATGTCGCCACGGAGGCTCGGGTCAGGGTCTGCGGCTTGTGCACCTCGGGGCGTACATAGTCGGGGCCCACGGCGCAGCCGGCCAGCAAGGCAGTCAAGCTGCTTGCCAGGGTGATCGCGCGCAATTTTGGGTATGTAGTTGTTTTACGCACGTTTGCCTCCCAGACCTTCGCGGCGTGTATTGGGTTTCATGCGACGCAGCACCACCAGGCGCAGCGCCGGGACCACCAGCAGCAGGAATACCGGGCCTATCAGCATGCCGCCCACTACCACAGTGGCCAGGGGGCGCTGGACCTCGCTGCCGATGCTGTGGGAGATGGCGGCAGGCAGCAGGCCAATGCAGGCCGACAGAGCCGTCATCAGCAGCGGGCGCATGCGACTGCGGTACGCCTCGCCAACGGCGCGTGTGGGTTCATGGCCCATGGCACGCAGGTCCTTGTAGACGCTGAGAATCAGAATCCCGTCCATCACGGACACGCCCAGCAGTGAGATGAAGCCGATGATGGCCGAAACGCTGAGCACCTGACCCGAGACGTAGAGGGCCAGAATGCCGCCGATCACCGTGAATGGCACCGAGGCCAGCGTCAGCAGACAATAGGTGAAGTTGTTGAACAAGGCATACAGAAGCGCAAACACCAGGCAGAAGGCCACGGGGATGGCAATCATCATGCGAGCCTTGGCCTGCTGAAGCGCTTCAAATTCCCCGGCGTAGATGATGCGGTAGCCCTGCGGCAGATGCACCTCCTGAGCAATGCGATGCTGGACTTCGCTGACCGTGCTGCCCAGATCGCGCCCGCGTGCGGAAAACTTGATGGGGATGTAGCGCTCGTTGCTTTCGCGGTAGATATACGTGGCGCCCGTGTCCAGTGTGATCGTGGCAATGTCCGATAGCGGTACATAGGAGGTTCCGCCCGAGGCAGTGGTGTAGCCCACGCGCAGATTGCGCACGTTCTCGGGTGACGCACGGCTGGTTTCGGCAAAGCGCACCGTCAGGCCGAACTGCTTTTCGCCTTCCAGTACCGTGGTGGCCTGGGTACCCGCCAGCGCTGTCTGGATGGTGTTGGCCACATCGCCAGTGTTGAGGCCATAGCGTGCCGCTTTCTGGCGATCAATCTGGATGTTCATATTGGGCTGGCCCAGCACATGAAACACGCCTAGGTCGGCCACGCCGTCGATATGGCCCATGACCTCGTAGACATGGTCGGCAATCTTTTCCAGCGTGGGCAGGTCGGGACCGATGATCTTGACGGAGTTGGCACCCTTCACGCCAGACAAGCCTTCTTGCACATTGTCCTGAATGTATTGCGAGAAGTTGAAACTCACACCAGGGAACTCCGTCGCAAACCGGCTTTGAAGCTCGTTGACCAGACGGGTCTTTGTCATGCCGGGACGCCATTTCTCAAAGGGCTGCAGCGGTGCAAACAGCTCCACATTATTAAAGCCCGAAGCGTCCGAGCCGTCGTCCGGCCGGCCATGCTGGGACACCACCGTGATGACCTCGGGATACTCGTTGATGATCTGGCGCATGCGGTCGGTACGTGTCCGGCCTGATTCCAGCGAAATGGTGGGCGGCATGGACGCACGAATCCACAGATTGCCCTCTTCCAGTGCGGGCAAGAATTCGCTGCCCAGCTGCATGGCCATGAGCCCGCCGCCGGCCAGCGCGACGACGCCCAGCATCACCACCAGGCGCGCATTCTTGAGAACCCAGCTCAGAGCTGGCTCGTAGATGCGATGAATTGCGTGGACAACGAAGGTTTCCTTTTCCTCGATCTTTGCGGGCAGCAGATAGCTGGCCAGCACCGGAGTGATGGTGAACGTGGCAAGCAGCGCACCGGCCAGTGCATAGCCATAGGTACGTGCCATGGGGCCGAAGATCTGGCCTTCCACGCCCTGCATCGCAAACAAGGGGGTGAAGGCGGCAATCGTGATACAGGTCGAGAACAACACCGAGCTGTCAACCTGGGTGGCGCTTAGATAGATCATGCGCAGCCGCGAGGTCCAGCCATCGCCGGGTTGTGTGCGTGCTCCGTCTGGCCCTTTTGACATGGCTCTGAGCAGGGAGGCTCGGATGGGAGCCGGTCGTTGGAAATTGCGGAAGACGTTCTCCACCAGAATCACGGCCGCGTCTACGATGATGCCGAAGTCCACCGCTCCCAGTGACAGCAGATTGGCGGACTCTCCCGTCAACACCAGCATCATGATGCTGAAGAACAGCGCAAACGGGATATTGACGCTGACGATGACGGCACTGCGCAGATCGCCCAGAAACACCCATTGGATGAAAAACACCAGCAGGCAGCCGAAGATCAGGTTGTGAAGCACAGTATGCGTGGTTACGCCCACCAGCACTGCACGATCGTAGTAGGGTTCGAGCTTGACACCAGCGGGCAGGGTGCCGTCGGAGTTGATCTTCTGTACCGCGGCCTTGACCTTGTCGATGACATCGCTGGTGTGCAGCGTGCGGTTCATAATGACCACGCCGGTCACCACATCGTTTTGCTTGTCGCGACCTGCTTCGCCCAGACGCGGGATCGTGCCTTCCTGGATGCTGGCCACATCCTTGATCTGCACGGGCATGCCGTTTTTCTGTCCTACGACGATATTGGCGATATCGTCCAAGTTGTTGACCAGCCCCAGGCCGCGGATGTTCACCGATTGGTCGCCCACGCTAATGGCGCGTCCGCCAACGTTGAGGTTGGCATTGCCTATGGAATCCAGCAAGTTCTTGAGGGTGATGCCGTGAGCCTCAAGTCGCTTCGGATCCGCGTCGACGTGGTACTCCTTGGTGGTGCCGCCCCAGGTCACGACTTGCACCACGCCGGGCACGGTCAGTAGACGCTTTTCTATCACCCAGTTCTGCAAGGTTCGCAGATCGGTCAGGCTATAGCTCGAAGGCCCCTTGACCTGGTAGCGCAGGATTTCCCCAACCAGACTGGAGGCCTGAATCTGCGGCTGCACGCCGCCCGGCAGGCTCACATTGGCCTGCAGATTGTTGGCCACCTGCGACAGCGCAAAATAGTAGTCCGTGCCGTACTTGAAGGTGATACGCACGAAGGACAGGCCGTAGAACGAAGTGGAGCGGATGTTGTCCACATTGGGCGTGGTGGCCAGCCCGATTTCCATGGGGCGGGTGTAGTAGCGCTCCATCTCCTCGGCGGACAGACCAGGAGCCTGGGCCGTGATTTCCAGAATCACGGGAGCAGGGTTGGGGTAGGCCTCCACATTGAGCTTGGAGAAGGCCAGCAGGCCTGCTCCCATGAAGGCCAGCAGGGCCAGCAACACGATGGGTCGGCGCGAAAGGACAAAGGCTAGCAAAGGTCTGAACACTGCAATACTCCTGATGCAGACGGCAGTCTTACTGCGCGTCGGTCTCGTACAGGCTGCTCAGGAACAGCGCGTTCTTGCGGGCGATCAGTTGATCGCTTCTAAGGCCTTGCTCGATCTGTACCCAGCCGTCGGCAGTCTTCCCGCGCACCACGGCCGTCTTGGTAAACAGCGATCCCTTGGCATCCTTGCCCATGGCCAGCCATACCACGTCATGGCCGTTGCCTTCTCGAACCACTGCCTGGGCAGGGACGGCGAGGCTGTCTTCTGCGGCGGCTACCGTGATGTTGAAGTCCGCCGTCATCTGCGGGCGCAGCAAATGCTCGGGGTCGGCGACTTCGGCTCGCACCACAAAACGACGGCTGTCGGCGTCCACACTGTCGCCTACATAGGAGACCTTGGCGTCAAAGCTCTTGTCCGGCCAAGCTGAGACCCTGACCTGCACGGGTTGCCCCAGGCGATACTGGCTGAACTGGGATTCGGGCACATTGGCCACCATCCACAACGAGCGCATGTCTGAAACCACGATTGGAGCCGGGTCGCTGCCCGGCTGCACCAGTTGGCCGGGCTGTGTGCTGCGCTGCGTCACACGGCCGGCGATTGGGCTTTTGACGGCGAACTCCAGGCCTATCTTGCGATCACGCTCCATGCGGCTTATGTCTGCGTCACTCAGATCAAACAGGCGCAGATTTTGATGGGCTGCGTCATAGGCGGCCTTGGCACTTTGCTGATCGGCCTGGGCCTGTAGAAACTCCTTCTGGGGAATGCTGCTGTCTTTTGCCAGCGTCTCTGCACGCCTGAGAGTTTCGTTGGCGTTGCGCAGTGTGGCACTGGCGCTAACCAATGCGGATGCGGCTTGGGCCATGTCTGGCACCGCCACGGTGTAGAGCACCTGACCCGCCTTGACATCGTCGCCAGCCTTGACCAAGACCTGCGAGACCCGCCCCTGATAAGGCGAGAGCACCTTGGCGGTACGATCCTGATTGAAGTCGATGACACCGATGGACTGGCGCACATTGCTGAACTCGTGCGTTTCTGGCTTTCCGATCTCAAAGCTGGCAGCCTGATCGGGCTGGACCCGCACGATGCCTTTATCTACTTTGCCGGCAACGGCGTCTGTAGGCGCCTCCTCTGCCTGAGCGTTGTGAGAGCCTGCATAGATGATGCCACCGACGGCTGCCAGGCAGAGCAGAGCAGCCATTGCGATAAGGATCGTACGCTTTGGCGAAGAAGAGCGAGGTGTGCTTGGGGCGGTCATGGGGGGCCATCCTTTGAATCGAGCTGCTTGGTTGCTTATGACTGCGTTTCATGGGCGCAGTCAGCAACAGTGCTGTCGAAGTTAAGCCCCGCAAGCTTTACATCAGCTTGAAGTCCTCAGTTGTCCTCTGCATTCCGCTCCTCTAATGCGGGTAGTTGCCTTGCCTCGCAGGGCAGCGTAATTTCAAAGCAGGCGCCGAGCCCGGGTTTGTCGATCAGGACAAAGCGCCCGCCAAGGCGTTCCACAATGCGGTGGGAAATGGACAGGCCAAGGCCAGAGCCTTCGGGTTGGCCATGGTCGCCGCGCCAGAAGGGCAGCAGCAGATGCTCGCGCGTATGGTCATCCAGTGGCGGCCCGTTGTCCTGTACCTGGACTATCAGCGTGCTGCCGTGATGGTGCAGTCGCAGCCAGATCTGTTGGCCGCCATAGCGAATGGCATTGTCCAGGAGATTGGAAATGACTTCGCCCAGTAACACCGATGAACCATGGAGCATGAACTCCTGCATGGGGTCAACATGGTTTTCCAGCTCCAAGCTTTTGCCTGCAGCAAGAGCGAGGCCGCGCCAGCGAGCGGCGGGCTCCAGCACGGCCTCCACTGCGTCGAAGTGTTCGGGCTCGGCCGCAGAGTCTTCTGCCACACGGGAAAATGCCAGCAATTGCTTGACCATGCGCGCGCCGCGTGTAGCGACTTCATCGAGTTGGGCCAGAACCTCGGCATCCATGGGTTGTGTGGGGTCGGCTTTTTGAATGCGTCGCATGTCACCAACCAGCAGCCGAATTCCGGCCATGGGGGTTTGCAGTTGGTGTGCCGCATCGGCAATGAAGCGGCGCTGCTCGCTGACCGAGGCCTGCAGTCGTTGCAGCAGCGAGTTGGTGTGCGCGACCAGCTCTCGCAGCTCCTGCGGGACTTGTTCCACGGGAAGCGGGGACAGGTTATCGTCACCGTGAGCTACGACCAGGGCACTGAGCTGGCGCGTGGGGGAGAGTGCTCTGCGAATGCTGTAGTAGAACAGCGGAATGATGATGAAGCCGACGATCAGCGCGGGCAGGAAGATTGCGGTGGCGATCTCGTCCTTGACCTGTCTGCGCTTTTCCTTGGACTCCGCCACCACCACCCATACGGCCTCATCGCTGGGGGAGGGCTGTAAGCGCTGTGCGACCACTCGCAAATGGGTATGGCTGCGGCTTCCCGTGTGGTCGAAGAAGATGGCTTGCTGGTCGGTGCGGGCCTCGATCTCTGGAATCTCCAGATGCATGTCGCCCATGAGCGTGCGTCCGCTGGCCGTGTGTACCGAGTAGTGGCTCAGGGATAGCGAGTCGAACACGAGCGAATCTGCGGTTTCCTTGTTTGCGGCAAAGCTGGCTACACCGTCGTTCCAGCGTAGCTGGGCAGACAGGGCCTGCGCATCATCGGCCAGCAAGCGGTCGAACGAGGTATTGGTGCTTCGCCCTGCCAGCAGATAGGCCGCACTGGTCGCCAGCAAGGCACAGGCCACCCATAGCGAGACTACGGGCAGCATCAACTGCTTGAGCAGGCTGGGATTGATCCAGCCTAGAGGGGTGAGGTTGGTACGGCTTGGGGGCGGCATGCTCACAGTAGCTCCAGCGCGTAGCCTACGCCACGCAGGGTGACGATGTTGACTCCTGCAGGTGCCAGCTTGCGGCGCAGCTTGAGGATGTAGATCTCTACCGAGTTGGCGCTGAAGTTGCTTTCCCAGCTCGACATGGCCGAAATGATGCGCGCTTTGGGCACGGCACTGCCATGCGAGGACATCAAAAGCTCTAGCAGCGCGGCCTCTCGCGGACTCAGAGCCAAGCGTTCCCCATCACTGTTCAGTTCCTTGGTGTCGGTATTGAAACGCAAGCGCCCCAGGCTCAGCAGATTGCTGGTATTGCCGCTGCGTCTGCGGGTGATGGCGCGCAGGCGCGCCACCAGTTCTTCGGGCTCGAAGGGTTTTGCCAGATAGTCGTCTGCACCGTTGTTCAGACCTTGAACCCGGCTCGTCAGCCCGTCGTTGGCGGTGAGAATGAGCACGGCTAGATCCTTGCCCTGGTTGCGCCAGCGCGAGAGCACTTCCAGACCGCTGCGCCGAGGCAGACCCAGATCCAGCACAGCCGCGTCGTAGTCCTGTGTTGCCGATGCGGAAAGAGCGTATTCGCCATCCGTGACGACGTCCACCTGCCAACCCTCGGCCTGAAGCATGCGGCTGATGCCCAGACGCAGGGCGGGATCGTCTTCTACAACAAGTACACGCATGGTTTTCTGAATAAAGAAGTGAAAGTGTTCGATGCCATTTTTGCGCCAAATGTGACGCAATTGTGTGCCGGTATGGGCTTTGTCCAGCCACTGCGTCTAGGAAGCTTGGGGGATTGTCTAGCAAGCACATTGCTCCATGTCCGCATAGCGTGTCCCCAACTCCACTCGTGGCCGCAACTTGACCGGTGCGCATGCCCTGTAGTCTGCTGCCGGTCTGAAAGATGACAACAGCGAATTCAGACAGATGGCAGTTCAGTCTCGCAATTGCTGCTGGATACCGAAAAATCTAATGTCGGTTTTCATGGCTGAGCCGACTTTGGGTTGTGATGTTCAAACGGCTGCAATAGGTCGTAAGCAGCCTTCGGCGGCTGGCTGCTACCGGCCAGAAGCAGCCGTGCACCGTGAGATCACGAACGGAAGGTACGGGCTGGTTACAGCCGTTCGACTAAGAAATGCCAATGACTGCTGAATGGCCCACCACCGTCATTGCATCAGGGCCTTTTATGTGGGCCTGTCTAACACCTCAAAGTTGTCGAGGAGGATGTTCTTTCAAGAGTCCAAATGCCAAGCAGGTATTGCACGAGGTATATCCATATCTGTTTTTCTTCCTTAACGCACCACGAAACAGCTTCTAGAGTCAGGACACGATTTCGCTGGCCTTGAACTTCAGGCCGCGCCGATTCCTCATCGTGAACTGCCTTATGGAACCATATTCCCATTCCTCGCTTTCGCCCTCAAGAAGGCGCATGCTGCAAAGCGCTGGAGCGTTATCGCTGGCCGCGGCTTTGCCATCCATCGGCAATGCGCAAAGCAATTTGCGTGGTGTGACTTTGCGTGCGGCCACCTATAAAGGCGGCCACAAAACTTTGCTGGAGGCCGCAGGCCTGGCGCAAACGCCGTATCAGATTGACTGGAAAGAGTTCAACTCTGGCGTGCAGCACATTGAAAGCATCAACGCCGATGCGCTGGATTTTGGCTCTGGCAGCGAGATACCAGCTGTGTTTGCCGCGAAGGCCAAGGCCTCGGTCAAAGTGGTTGCGGTCTATCACGAAGACTTGAACAACCAGGCCACGCTGGCGCAAAAAGACTCGGCCATTTACAAGGTGGCAGATCTGCGTGGCAAGCGCGTGGGTTATGTGCGCGGTACCACCTCGCATCTGTATCTGTATCAACAGCTCAAGGAAGCTGGGCTGAGTTTTGACGATATCAAACCCGTCAATCTCTCGCCCGCAGATGGACTGTCGGCTTTTGCGCGCGGCGATATCGATGCCTGGGCCATTTATGGCTACAACGGCCAACTGGCCCGCACACGTCATGGTGCACGCATTCTCAAAACGGCGGTGGGTTATCTGTCGGGCAATTTTCTGATTTATGCCAATCCAAAGGCGGTGCAAGACATGCAACGCCAAGCTGCCCTGGCTGATTTGCTGCAGCGCCTGCAAAAAGCCTATGTCTGGAGCAATGCCAACTTTCTGGACTACGCCAAGGCCCAGTCCGCACAAACGCGCGTGCCGGTGGGTGACTTGGTCGAAATCTATAACAACCGCAGCCAGAACAGCAGTGTTCAGGCGGTAAGCGACAAAGCCGTTTTAAGTCACCAGCGTGTAGCCGAAGCCTTTCAGTCCATGGGGGTGCTGGAAGGTTCGGCCGATGTGCGGCCGCTGTGGGACAAAACATTCAATCGATATTTAGGCGGTACAGCCTGAGGGAGGGGAAGCAAGATGAGCAAACGACAACTTAAGGCCGGTTTTGTTCTGCATGGAGTGGGGGCGGGTTGGGGAGACTGGCGCCATGAGGCGGCGCTGACCGATGGCAGCGTGAATTTCGGTTTCTATCGAGAGCAGGCACAGCTGGCAGAAAAAGCGGGGTTCGAATTTCTGTTTGTGGCCGATAGCGTGCATATCACTGAGCGCTCCAGTCCACACTATCTCAACCGCTTTGAGCCGTTGACGATTCTTTCTGCACTGGCGGGGGGCACCTCTCATATCGGGTTGGTTGCCACCATTACAGCCAGCTATAGCGAGCCGTTTACGGTGGCGCGCCAATTGGCTTCGCTAGACCATATCAGCGGTGGCCGCGCGGGCTGGAATGTGGTGACTTCTTGGCTGGACGGTAGTGCGCGCAACTACAGTCGCAATGAGCACTATGCTCATGATGTGCGCTACCGCCTGGCGGGTGAACATCTGGATGTGGTGCAAGGTCTGTGGGACTCGTGGGAAGACGATGCACTGGTGCGCAACAAGGCTACAGGCCAATTCTTTGACAAGAAGAAGCTACACCGCTTGGATCACAAGGGTGAGTTTTTCTCGGTGGAAGGGCCGCTCAATATTGCACGTTCACGGCAAGGCCAGCCGGTGATTTTTCAGGCTGGAGCCTCCGAAGACGGTAAAAATTTTGCCGCCTCACGCTCTGATGCGATCTTTTTTCACGCCGACTCGCTGGAGCAAGCTCAAGCCTATTACCGCGACGTAAAAGCCAAGGTGGCAAAGTTTGGGCGTGACCCGAGCAAGGTGCTGCTCTTGCCTGGCATTCGCCCCATCGTAGGACGCACTGAGGAGGAAGCGCAAGAAAAGTACCGCATTGCAGCGAGCCTCGTGCCTATTGAGAATGCCTTGGCTGCTTTGGCCCGGCCTTTCAATGACCATGACTTCTCGGTCTATCCGCTGGATGAACCCTTCCCTGATTTGGGTGACATTGGACGCAACAGCCAGCAGGCCGCCAGCGATCACATCAAAAAGATTGCGCGTGAAAATGACTGGACTTTGCGTGAGGTGGCGCAGTGGTTCGCTACGCCAAAGACGGTGTTTGTCGGCACGGCCGAGCATGTAGCCAATGAAATTGAGCGCTGGTTCAACAACGAAGGCGCAGACGGCTTTAACTTCTTTGAAGCTTTGCCTAATACGTCGCTGAAAGACTTTGTTGAGCTGGTTGTGCCTTTGCTCAAGCAGCGCGGTATTTGGCGCGAAGCTTATGAGGCTGATACCTTCCGCGGCAACCTGGGGCTGGATGTGCCCGTGAACCGCAATACGGTCAAGCGCTTGGCTCAAGAGGCGAAAGAGACTCAAACAACGCAGAGTCAACCAGAAACAGCAGTGGTTTGAGTGTTCGGTATAGATTAAAAAAGGCAGCTTGCGAGCTGCCTTTTTTGTGGGTGAGTGTGAGACAGTTCAGATCACTTTGAAACCATGGGTACCATCGCGGCCCAGTTGTTCCACTAGACCAAACTCCCAGTCCAAATAGGCCTGCATGGCTTCATGGGCGTTGTCTGTGCCTTCATAGGGACGACGATAGCGGTCGACGCGGGGGCTGGCAAGGCGTTGCTCACCGGCTTCAACGGGCAGGCCTGTATCGGCCCAAGCCTGGTTGCCTCCCTCCAGTACCTCAACGGTTGCGCCGGTGGCCTCGGCAAACTCTTGTACCGCGTATTTGGCCAACAAGCTGCTGGCGCAGGTCAGCACATAGCGATCAGCCTTGGGAATGCGGCTCAGTGCTTGTTGGAGATCGGTTCGCAGCGCAAACCAGGCACCGGGGATATGGCGGCGCACATGGTTGGCGCTGGTGGTCAGGTCCACCACAGCAATGCTGTCTTTAGGTGCTTTGGCAATTGCATCAGCCAAGGCTTGGGGCTTGATCCAGGTCACGGGCGCTGTGGGCGCTGGCAGGTTTTGCGCCACCGGGCTGCTGTCTGAAAAGTCGGCACTGCTCAGACCGTCAAGCACATACACATTCCAGCCCATCTGGGCCAGCCAAGAAGCCGTCATATTGGCACGCACGCCATCATCGTCAGCCAGCACGATGCGAGCGCCGCGTACCGGTGCAGAGACATCGGTTTCTTGTACCAGTTGACCACCGGGCGCGCTGCGAAAGCCAGAGAGATGGCCTGCCGTAAATTCCTCGGGGGTTCTGACATCGAGCAGGTAAGTGGTGCGATCCACTTCTTTCTGCCAGTTGGCAATATCGCTGGGCACAGCGCGTTGTACGCCGGCTTTGTCTGCCACGTCGCGGGCTTGTTTGGCAGCAGCAGCTTTGTGCTCTGCAGAGACTGTGGCCGGAGCGCGGCGATCTGCACCGTGCTCCAGGGTCTGGCCTGCTAGCGTCCAGCCAATCGTGCCATTGCGCAGAGCGGAAATAGGATTTGGCAGACCTGCGTTGACGAGCGATTGGGTGCCAATAATGCTGCGCGTGCGGCCCGCGCAGTTCACGATGATGCGTGTTGTCGGGTTGGGCGCCAGTTCACGGGCGCGCAAGACCAGTTCAGCACCCGGCACGCTGCTGCTGCCGGGGATGTTCATGGTTTGGTACTCGTCAAAGCGGCGAGCATCCAGCACCACGACATCGGCTTTTTGATCCAGCAAGGCCTTGACTTCGGGGGCGGGCAAAGAGGGCGTGTGACGCTCGGACTCCACCAGTTCGCCAAAAGACTTGCTGGGGACGTTGACGTCGATAAAGATTTCGCCGCCTGCATCGCGCCAACCTTGCAATCCGCCTTGTAGCAGACTGACCTGGGTAAAGCCTTGGGCTTGCAGACGCTGTGCAGCAATTTCAGCAAGCCCTTCACCGTTGTCATAGACCACGATCTGGGTATTGGGGCGGGGAATGCGCCAGCGCGCATCCAACTCTAGTCGGCCCAGTGGAAGGTTGGCGGCAAACAGCGGGTGGCCTTGCGCAAACGGATCTTCTTCGCGCACATCAAGCAAGGCAATTTCGCGCTTGGCAAGCAAAGCTTCACGGACTTGAGCGGTCGTGGTGTAGGAAATAGGTTGAGTCATGGAGCGTGAGAAAGAAAAGTCAGTGAAATCAATGAGAGGTGGCAGCGTGCGATTCGGTTTCGCGCGATCTGTCCCAGATGTTGGGCAGCGTGGTGTTGCTGTAGCCAGAGATAAAGGCTTTTTCCTTGCCATCTTCTGTGAAGACAGAACGGTGGACTGCGCCGATATTGGCTCCATAGACATGGATGCTGATGGAGGTTTGGTCTTCGAAGAGATTGCTGACCTGGTGCACATCACCGATGGTGGGAGAAACGGCTTCCACGTCGCCCCGTGAAAGCACATGGGCGGCACCCTGAGGCTGCCATTGCTTTTCAGTGTTTTGCGCAAAGCCTTGGGACTTTTCCCCGCCGCGCAGCAAGCCAATCAAACCCCATACCGTATGGTTGTGCACCGGCGTTTTTTGACCGGGTCCCCATACAAAGCTCACAACGGAAAAGCGCTCAAGCGGATCTGCGTACAGCAGGTACTGCTGGTAACGCTCTGGTGATGGCTGGGCATAGGCATCTGGTAGCCAGTCATCGTGCTGCACCAGGTTGTGCAGCAGCACCTTGCCGCGCTCCAGTAACAAGGTTTCTTCAGGAGCCTCGTGGACTAGCTGGGTGAGTTGCGCGAGAAAGCGGCGCAGTCTTGCAGGGTTGTGGCTTGTCGTCATGGCTTTCGTTTACGAAGAGTGAAGTCTGAGCCGATTGCAGCAGAAGCGTGGCCCTGCTGGCCGAATACTTTCGCATAAGGATCTTCGTTTTTCTTCGTTGGCGCACCAGGGGTCTCTTGGGTTCAATGCAGGCTTGGCAACATAAGGGGATTGGTCATGGCGGCATTGGATCCAGCACAGCTGGGCGAGGGTAATGGCTTGGGGCGTCGTGCATTTTTGCGCACAGCGTCTGCAGCGGGCGCTTTGGGCTTGGTGGGCTTGGGGGCAAACCAGGTTCTGGCTGCTCCACCCACGCGCAGCCTAAAACTGGCCTGGAATATGGGGGCGGTTTGTCTTTCGCCAGCGCCGGTGGCCATAGAACGCGGTATTTTTGAAAAGCATGGTCTGAATGTTGAGCTGATTAACTTCAGCGGATCTACCGATCAGCTGTTGGAATCCATTGCCACAGGCAAGGCCGATGGCGGCCTGGGCATGATTCATCGCTGGCTCAAGCCTTTGGAGTCCGGCTTTGATGTCAAGCTGGTCGGCAGCAGCCATGGCGGCTGTGTGCGCTTGGTGGGCTTTCAACCTGCCGGCGTCACCACGCTCAAAGCGCTCAAGGGAAAGACGATTGCTGTTTCAGACCTGAATAGTCCCGGTAAGAATTTCTTCTCGATTCTGCTTCTCAAGGCTGGGCTGGATCCTGAAAAGGACGTGAACTGGCGACAGTTCCCCGGCGACATGCTGGGTGTGGCGGTGGAAAAGGGTGAAGCCCACGCAATTGCTGACGGAGACCCGAATCTCGCCATCATTGAGCGCCGCACCAAGGGCCTGGTGGAGCTGGCGACCAATTTGAGCGGTGAATATGCGACCAAGACTTGCTGCGTGGTAGGTGTGACAGGCAAGCTGGTGCGAAACGAAAAACCGGTGGTCGCTTCTTTGGTCAGAGCAATCAACGAAGCATCTGATTTTGTCGCCAATTACCCTGCGGAAACGGCTCGTATCTACAGCGCCTATTCGAAGGTGTCTGAGGCTGACTTGCGTGCGGTGCTGGCTACATTGACGCACAAGCATCACCCGCAGGGCCAGGCTTTGCGCCAAGAAATTGAATTCTACGCACGTGATTTCAAAACCGTTGGGGTGCTGAAACCCTCAACGGATCCCGCTCGCTTTGCGACCCATGTTCATGTGGATGTACTGACCTGAGGAGAAGGCTATGAGTGCGGTGAATATTTCTGCAACGCTGGAGCACTCTATCGAGGTTAAGTCTCCGTTGTCAGTGCCTCAAACACGTAGATCGATCCAGGCTTTGTGGTTGGTTGGGTTGTCGGCTGCGGTGTCCTGGGGAGTTTTATCTGCAGTGACCTTGCTCTGGCCCAACGCAGAGGTCGGCTTTAGCGATTGGGCCTACACCACTGAGTTTGGATGTGCTGCTGCAGTTGTGGCGCTGGTTGCGTTACTGCAGGCGATGAGCCCTTTGATTGGTATTCCCGTCACAAAGCGGGTTAAAGCACTGGGGCCTTGGTTGGTGGCGTTGGGCGCAGGTTTGACTGGGTGGGAAATTGTGACTGCCAAATTGGCCAGCTTGCCAACGCCATTTTTTGCACCACCTCAAAGCCTGATAGAAGTTTTTACCACGGACGCAGCCAAGCTGCTGGACAGCACCGGTAACTCTTTGGTGCTGCTGTCAGCAGGAATTGTGTGCGGTGCATGGACGGGCTTTCTGGTTGGGGTATGGATTGGTTGGTCGCGTCAGGCCAGCTACTGGATTCACCCTGTGCTGCGGGTTCTGGGACCCATCCCCGCCACGGCTTTGCTCCCTGTCTCGTTTTTCTTCTTTCCATCCAGTTGGTCCACTGCGGTGTTTTTGATCGCTTTGGGAACAGGTTTCCCTGTGGCTGTGCTGACATGGTCTGGCATTGCCGGCGTGAACAAGAATTTTTATGACGTGGCACGAACCATGGGGGCATCGCAGTGGTTTTTGATCTTGCGTGTGGCTGTACCTGCTGCCTTGCCTCAGGTGTTTGTGGGCCTGTTCATGGGTTTGGGCGCAGCGTTCTCCACCTTGGTTGCAGCTGAGATGCTGGGAGTGAAGTCGGGCTTGGGTTGGTATCTGACCTGGGCGCAGGGCTGGGCAGCCTATCCCAACATGTATGGGGCGCTGATTGTGATGGCACTGCTGTTCTCTGGCCTGATTAGCTTGCTATTTTTGGTTCGTGACCGCGTGCTGCGCTGGCAAAAAGGAGTGGTGAAATGGTAGGGCGAGTTGCAGAAGTCACGCGGGCCGATGCGTCCACGGTGCAAGCGGGCGCGCATGTGCAAATTGAGGCGGTTAACCACTGGTTTGGTGACGGCGACAAGCGCTTGCAGGTGCTGGATGATTTTTCTTTAGATATCGCTCCTGGCGAGTTTGTGGCCCTCTTGGGCCCTAGCGGCTGTGGTAAATCGAGCCTGCTGCGTTTGGTGGCTGGCCTGGATACGCCTACGACGGGAGAGATACGTCACAACAGCCAGCAGATTGAAGATCCAGATCCTTCACGCTTGCTGGTGTTCCAAGATCCCACGCTGTTCCCATGGCGCACTGTGCGTGACAACGTATTGCTAGGTTTGCAGGCCAGAGGTTTGCAGAAGACCCATGCCGCACGGGTTGA
This sequence comes from Comamonas sp. NyZ500, assembly GCF_016772095.1. NCBI lineage: Bacteria > Pseudomonadati > Pseudomonadota > Betaproteobacteria > Burkholderiales > Comamonadaceae > Comamonas > Comamonas sp. NyZ500. Next base: position 21,114 of record NZ_JAEIJE010000015.1, read on the forward strand.
TCAGGCTTTGTCTTTGGTGGGGTTGCAAGATTTTGCGCAGGCTTTCCCGCATCAATTGTCTGGCGGTATGGCGCAGCGTGCGGCTTTGGCACGGGCCTTGGTCAATGATCCTGAGTTGTTGATACTCGATGAACCGCTGGGCAAGCTTGACTCCTTGACGAGACTCGGTATGCAGACGGAAATTGTGCAGCTGTGGCAGCGCAAAGGCTTCTCTGCGCTGCTGGTAACCCATGATGTGGAAGAGGCGCTATTCCTTGCGCAGCGCATCGTGGTGCTTTCAGATCGACCAGCGCGGGTCAAGGCCGTTTTGCACAACGATCTGCCATATCCGCGTCACCGCAGCCATCCAGAACTGACGGAGCTGCGTCACGAAGCCCTCAAGCTGCTAGGTCTGGATGCAAGTTGGTAACTTGAGAATTTGGTAATGGCGAGCAGAGCTTGAATAGGTTGGTATGACGGATGATGGAGTCAAGACCCTTTTATGGGTCTTGCACCAGGCACAACTTGGCCTGGCAGCTTTCCTGGAAGTATTGGGGGTCAGCTCTTGGCCATTTAGCCATAGGTTGGCGGCAGAGCAGCTTCTTTTTGATCGGGGGCAGGCTGCGCGCGTGGTGTTGGCTGCACTGGCCATTGTTGCATTGCTGCTGATTTTGGCTGTGGCACTGTGGTGGCGAAAGAGGCCACGCAGGCTGCTGGTGCTCGGGGCTCTGGCGATCTTGATCGCTCTGTTCACGCCATGGCCTATATGGCGTTTGCTGTTGACGCCCACCGTCCCCACCGCGTTTCACGCCAGCGCCGTGCCTTTTAACGCTAGTGCAGTGATGCAAGGGCGGCAGCTTTATCAAGCACATTGCTTGCGTTGCCATGGCGCGTTGGGGGACGGCGATGGAGTGGATGCCGATAAGCAAGCGATATGGCCACCTACTTTGAATCGATCCATCTTGTGGCGACGATTTGAGGGTGAGCTGTTCTGGAGTGTTCGCCATGGCATGACAGACAGGCATGGCGCCGTAACCATGCCTGCTGCCGATGCATTAATGACGGATGAGCAGATCTGGATGGTCTTGGGCTTTGTTCGTGCGCAAGCGGCGGGGCAGTCTCTTAAGCGTGAAGGCGTTTGGGAGTTTCCTGTGGCTTTGCCAGATGAGGCCGTGAGATGTGCAGGGCGTGGCCCAGGCAGTCAACGCTTGGATGCCTTGCGCGGGCAGACCGTGCGCCTGGTCTTTGCAGGGGACACCATGGTCAGAGAAGACCCGCGGATGGTGACGGTGTCGGTGGGTGAGACGCAAGGCATAGATTGCACAAGCGATAGTGCAGAGATGCGCCGCGCTTTGAGCATCTTGCTGGGGGTGGAGGATGGCCAGTTGGGCGGGTATCAGATTCTGGTGGATAGACAAGGTTGGCTGCGCGCGCAATCCAAGCCTGGTAGTTCCGGCTGGAGTGAAGATGATCTGGTGTGTCGCACGGCGGATACCCTCCAAATCAGCAAGCCTGCTAGCGAGGCTGACGGCTTGCAGGCTCTGATACGCCGTATGGATGCCGAGCCCGTTCGCGCGGTGGTTGCGGGCTTCTCTCACTGAGTTGTGCCTCAGGTTTCACATGCGAAAAGCGAATGTGAAAACTCGTTTTTCTTCGTTGGTTGATTCAGGCGTTCGACCTATGGTTGAGGTCAATGATCAACTAACAAGGAATACACATGAGCGCTCAGTTCATCGGCATGATTCAGCCCCATGAAGTATCGGAAATCATTGCCAGGCGCGGTCCTGCCATAAATCCCGCTTATGTTCGTGCATCTGCCCAGGCCCACGAGTACGCGGGCTTTGACCGTATTCTGGTGCCTGCCAGCGGCAGCAGTCCAGATACGTTGCTGACGGTCAACTATGCCGCAGCTGCAACAAAAAATATTAACTTTCTGCTGGCACATCGCCCAGGCTTTGTCGAACCTACGTTGGCGGCTCGCCAGTTGGCGACTCTGGACCACTACACCGGTGGTCGGGTTGCGGTGCACATCATCTCGGGCGGCTCCGATGAAGACCAGCAGCGTGATGGCGACTTCTTGAGTCATGACGAGCGCTATGCGCGAACCGATGAGTACCTAGGTTTGCTGCGCCGTGTCTGGGGCGAAGACAAACCGTTTGATCACGAAGGGCGCTACTACCGCGCCAAGGGTGTGTGGTCTGAAGTCAAGCCTTTGCAGCAACCTCATATTCCGATCTACTTTGGCGGAGCTTCAGCACCTGCGCTGGAGGTTGCAGGTCGCCATGCCAATCTCTATGCGTTGTGGGGCGAGTCTTTGGCTCAGGCGGGTGATCTGGTGCAGCGTGTAAGAGCCGCTGCAGCGCTCCATAAACGTGAGATCGATTTCAGCATTTCGTTCCGACCTATTTTGGGTGCGACGGAAGCCGAAGCCTGGGATCGTGCACAGCATATTCTTGAGACTACAAGGCACTTGCGTTCCGAGCAAAGCTATGCCCGTGGTGGCCCACAGCAAAGCGAGGGTGCACGTCGTTTGTTGGCCGATGCAGCCAACGGCGACCGTGTGGATGAGCGCCTATGGACGGCGATTGCCCGTGAAACAGGTGGGCGCTCCAACACCACATCGCTGGTGGGCACGGCCGAGCAAGTGGCCGATGCGCTGATCAAGTACTACGACTTGGGTATTCACACCTTCTTGATTCGAGGCTTTGATCCTTTGCCAGATACCTTGGCCTATGGGCGTGAGCTGCTGCCTCTGGTGAAGGACAAGCTTGCAAGCAGCAAACGGGTGAGCGTTGCGGTCACCCATTCATCGCCAGCCTTGCAAGCCCTGGCGGCTTGAAACTCTTTTTGAAGAAATCGAACTGTCTATGTCTACTGTTATTGCCTTGTCCGAGCAAGTGCTCAGTCAGCGACTGGAGATTAACGCCCACCCCCGTCGACAAGACTGGTTTGAAGAGCCTGCGCCGCAGCGCGGCATCCTGCAAGAGCGTCAATATCGTCGTGAGCAACTTGCAATTGCTTTTCGATTGTTCGCACGCCACGGCTTGCATATAGGCCTGGCCGGCCATATTACGGCCCGTGACCCCGAGTGGAGTGACCATTTCTGGGTCAATCCATTAGGCATCAACTTCTCGCAAATTCGTGTTTCGGATCTATTGCTAGTCAACTCTGCCGGAGAAATTGTGGTGGGCAAAGGGCCGCTGAACCGTGCAGCGTTTGCGATTCATGCAGCCCTGCATGAGGCGCGTCCCAATATCGTGGCTGCGGCGCACACCCATTCCACCTATGGCAAGGCATGGTCCACCTTGGGGCGCTTGCTAGACCCATTGACCCAGGATTCATGCGCGTTCTACCAAGATCATGCGCTGTTTGACGATTATTCCGGGGTGGTGCTTGAGACCGATGAGGGCGAACGCATTGCCAAGGTGCTGGGAGAGCGCAAGGCGGTGATTCTCAAGAATCACGGTATCTTGACAGCGGGTCCATCGGTCGAAGCTGCGGCTTGGTGGTATATCGCACTAGAGAATGTTTGCCACACACAGTTGCTTGCAGAAGCGGCAGGCACACCGCAACCCATACCGCACGAGATTGCTGCATTGACGCATTCGCAAATTGGTGGCCCTGGTGGTGCTTATCACACCTTCCGCGATTTGGCAGCCGTTATTGTGCGTGAGCAGCCGGAGGTGCTGCAATGAACGCGCCGTTGAAATTACCGGAGCTGGTGCGTAGCCTGTCAGCTGATTTTGCGCAGCGTGCGGCTGCGCATGATAGGGATGCGAGCTTTCCTTTTGAGAATTTCTCGGATCTGCATCAAGCGGGCTTGCTGACCTTGGCCGCTCCCATCTCGCTTGGTGGGCAGGGGGCCACATTGGCGCAGCTCAGTGATGTGATTGGAGCGATTGGTAAGGGCGATCCTGCTACGGCACTGGTGCTGATCATGCAGTTCACTCAGCACCGCAGTTTGGGGCGCGTGGGTAATCGTTGGCCCAAAGCTTTGGCGCAAAAAGTAGTGCGTGAGGCCGCGGAGAAAGGGGCGTTGATCAACGCCTTGCGTGTGGAGCCTGAGTTGGGATCTCCTGCGCGTGGAGGTCTGCCTGCGACCATTGCACGCCAAACACCGGAGGGGTGGCGAGTCTCGGGGCGCAAGCTGTACTCAACAGGTGCGCCGATTCTGAGCTGGTATGCACTATGGGTGCGTACCGATGAGGCCGAGCCTAGAGTTGGCTATTTGCTGGTTCCTGCGGGGCTGGCCGGTACACGTATTGAAGAGACGTGGGACCACCTGGGTTTGCGCGCCAGTGGCAGCCATGATGTGGTGTTTGAAGATGTGCTGGTGCCTTTCGAGAATGCAGTGGATTTGCGTCTTCCGGCCGAATGGCTTGGTGCAGATCCCCAGGCGCAGGCAGAGATTGCTGTGCTGATCTCAGCGCTTTATACGGGTGTGGCCGAGGCCGCACGAGATTGGTTGCTGGGTTTCTTGCATGCACGCAAACCGTCTTCTTTGGGGGCTTCTTTGGCGACCTTGCCGCGTGCCCAAGAAATTGTTGGTCGTATAGAAAGTTTGTTACTGACAAATCAGCGCTTGATCGCTGGACTGGCCAGAGGCCAGGACGATGGTGTATTTCCATCAGCGAACGAAGCAGGGCTGATCAAGAGCGTGACTACCAATAATGCTGTGCAGGCGGTCGAGTTGGCCCAGTCGCTGACCAGCAACCATGGGCTGACACGGCATAACCCCTTGGAGCGCCATTGGCGTGATGTGCTGTGCGGTCGTATCCATACGCCTCAAGACGATAGCGTGTGGATTACCGTGGGGCGCAAGGCCCTGGGGATTTGATCATGGGCGCAATGACAGACGCACCCGCCTTGGCGCCTTCGCTGCGCCAAGCCGTCGTGCTTAATCAGTTGGGTAGTGCGGTTTTGTCCGCATCTACCGGTGTGCAGGTTCTGGATGCGGGCCAAGATTTGGCCTGGGAGCGTTGTCACGAGGCCGATGTGTTGCTGACGGCTCCACGTAGTGGATGGCGCGATGCCCCTAAAGAAAAGCCGGCAGGCTGGCCAGGGCGTCTGCGTTGGGTGCATCTGGCTTCGGTTGGCATCGATTATTTTCCCGCTTGGTTGTTTGAGGGTGTTCAAGTCAGTTGTGCGCGTGGTGTGGCGGCTGAGCCTATTGCCGACTACGTGCTTTCTGTACTGCTGGAGCAGTCTTTGGCGTTGAATGCGCGCCGTGCGAAAAACGCTGCGGCTTGGGAACGGCAATCGACTTTGGTGATCTCCCAGCCCATGAGGCTGCTTGCAGAGCAAACACTGGGTATTGTGGGTTACGGTGCCATAGGTAAGGCGGTAGCCCAACGTGCAAAAGCATTTGGCATGACGGTGCAGGCTTTGCGCAATGGAAAAGGATCTGCGCAGTTGACTGAGGATGGAACATCCTATGCCAAAGACCTGTCTCAATTGCTTGCTAGCAGTGACCATGTGGTGTTGGCTTTGCCGTTAACGGCGGAGAGCAGGGGATTGATCAATGCCGATGCATTGGCGTATTGCAAGCCGGGCCTGCATCTGATCAATGTGGCTCGTGGGGGCTTGGTAGACCAAGATGCACTCAAAGTTGCGCTGGATTCAGGTCTGCTCGGCGCAGCCAGCCTGGATGTGACCGAGCCTGAACCTCTGCCAGAAGACCATTGGCTCTACAGCCACGAGAAGGTCAGGCTCACCCCGCATATTTCTTGGGCCGCAGGCGATGTGCAAGCTGCGACCCGGGACAAGTTTGCCGAGAATCTCCAACGTTATCGGAGCTCCCAAGCTCTGTTTGATGTGGTGGATCTCAGCAAGGGCTACTGAGTTGTCTCACCGTTTTTCGCATAAGCATCTGCGAATTAATCGCTTCACCTAAAGCAACTTGACTGCTGCAATGGTTCTTGTATTTCAGACATCACAAGGACGGTTATGCAAAGAAGACAATTCCATCAAGTGCTAGGCGCTGTTTTTGCGGGTTCCAGCTTGTTGGGCGCTTCAAGTGTGGGGGCGCAAGGCAATCGCGTGCAACTGCGTGCAGGCGATCAAAAAGGCGGGTTGAAAGCCTTGCTGGATGCGGCAGGTGAGACCAAGGATTTGCCCTATGACATCAAGTGGAGTGAGTTCCCGGCAGCCGCACCTTTGGCGGAGGCGTTAAATGCCCGGGCCATTGATTTCGGCATTATTGGCGATGCACCCTTGTTGTTTAGTCTGGCGGCGGGCAGCGCTGCCAAGGCATTTGCCGCACAGCGCTCTGATGCCTATGGCACCGCCATTTTGGTGCGCCCAGATTCAGCATTCAAATCCGTCAACGACCTTAAGGGCAAAAGCATTGCCACGAATCGTGGCTCGATCGGACATTTTGTAGCGCTCAAAGCCTTGGATGCAGCAGGGCTGCCACTGGACTCCGTTCAGTTCAAATTCATTCCGCCAGCCGATGCCAAGCTGGCGCTGACACAAGGCGCGGTGGATGCGTGGGCAACTTGGGAGCCATATACAGCTTTGGCGGAAACTAGCCAGCATGCACGCGTACTGGTGAATGGACGAGGGCTGTGGAGTGGCCTGAGCTTTTTGGCTGCTACCGATGTAGCTCTAAAAGAAAAGCGTGAAGCCCTGCAGGACTTCAAACAGCGTGTCGCCAGAGCACAAATCTGGTCTTACAAAAATGCAGATGCTTATGGACAATCGCTGGCCAAAATCATTGGCATTCCCGTGGCTGCAGCAACTCTGCAATTTGAGCGTAGAGCCATGCGTTGGCAAGATATTGATGCCGCAGTCATTGCTGACCAGCAGCGCACCGCGGATTTTTATGTGAAAGCACGGTTACTCAAGCAAAAGCTGGAGGTTGAGACGACCTTTGATAAGAGCTTTAGGTTCCTTTGACTCGGGCTGGGATTTATCAAAAATTCTGATGTCAGAAACTGGACCTCCCATTCGCGCCCTCGTGCTGAACGGTGCTACTTCTGGCCGAACGCTGCTATAACAGGCTGAGGTAGTCGGTTCAATGAGAACGCCCAATTCGACCCGTTTCTCACGGTGGGTATCGATTGACGGGAATATTTGCTCTATTGGATACATCCAATGTGTAGATCCATTGATTGCGAAGGAGTGAATCATGGGCATAGAGCACAGCAAAATCCTCGGACGCGAAGAGGTTGCACAGGGCACGATGGCATTCCATCTCGCCAAACCGGCGGGATTTGATTTCCGCCCTGGACAGGCGTTTGAAATCCAGCTACCGGGCGCGGTCCCAGGGGAGAGCAAAGAGGAGCGATGTCACGCATTCTCCATCGTCAGCGCGCCGCACGAGAGTGAATTGGTGTTTGCCACGCGTATGAGGGACAGTGTTTACAAACGCGCTTTGCTAGCTCTGCCAGTAGGTGCTGAGCTGGATATCGATGGGCCATTTGGTTCGCTTACCTTGCACAAAAACACGGCGCGAGCGGGTGTGCTCATCGCCGGTGGGATTGGCGTGACGCCGTTCATGAGCATGCTTCGAAACGCTGCAATGCAGCAGTCACAGCAGGATTTGCTTCTGCTGTACTCCAATCGTCGTCCAGAAGATTCGGCGTTTCTCTCTGAGCTTCAAGCTCTCGAAAAGAAGAATCCAAAATTCCGGCTCAAGGCCACCATGACGGATATGGCGCACTCTGCCGTGGATTGGAGTGGTGATACACAAACGATTGATAAAGAGTGGCTCCAGCAGGCCATTGAGGGCTTGGCTAATCCGATCTTTTATGTTGCTGGCCCACCTTCCATGGTGGCGGCAATGCAGCAGTTGCTGTTATCAGCCGGCATTGATGAGGACGATGTGCGTAGTGAGGAGTTCTTTGGATATTGAACTGGCAGACTTTCCCCCTTGATCAGGGTGAGTCTGCCATGACGCATTTGGATGCAGCCGCTTGACATACCTCGCCAGGCTCTTACCAGTGCAGATAGAACATGGCCTTGGCCAGCAAGACAATGACCAGCACATGGCAGAACACGCTCAGATGCAATCGGTGCGAGCGTCGTCCATTAAGTTGTCCTTGGCGGCGCCACCACATGGCGCTGGCGAAGTGCGCAAGCACGCTAAGCGCCAGCGCAATCTTGAGCACCATCAGCATGCCTGTACTGCTGGCCAATGGGTGCGCCAGTACCGAGCGGTGCTGCCAGGCCAAGCCTGCTCCCGCAGAATACAGCACTAGCAACACCCAGGGCATGACGGTGGTCGCGCGTGTCCCCAGCGCCTGCTCCACGGGGAGCATGTGCTGCTGCGGCACTCGGCTGTGCACATTGGCCAGCAGCACGACTTCGAAGAACACTGTGCCTGCAAACGCCACGGCGGCCAGCAGGTGTAGTGTGATCAGCAGGCCATAGCTCATGTCTGGGCCTTCTCTCTTGACAGTCGTATGGCAGGAATCAACGGCACTGCGCTGACAGACGTTGGCGGTATCAGGTCCGCAAGAGTGAATCCATCTAGATGCGCCATGAAGCTGTGCAAAGCTCCCTGCAACATGCCTGCGAGGCGGCAGTTGCCGGTCAGCGTGCACCGGTTGTCGTTGCCAAAGCATTCCACCAGCGTGAAGTCGGACTCTAGTCCACGTATCACTGTACCGATATGGATTTGCTGAGGTTCACGGGCGAGGCGCATGCCGCCTCCCTTGCCACGTACCGTCTCGATCCAACCCTGCAGGGCCAGTTGATGCGTCACTTTCATCAGATTTGCCTCGGAAATGCTATAAGCCTGCGCAACCTCGGAAATCGTGCACAGGCGCTCTGGCCGCTGGGCCACATGCATGAGCAGCCGCAGCGCATAGTCGGTCATCAGGGTTAGACGCATTGAGTGATCTCGTTCAAACAGATTTTCTGGACTTGCTGGCGACATGTCCTGGGGGTTGAGCCGCTGAGAGTCCAGCTGGTGGCAGGCGCGGCCGAATCAGCAAGGGCGCAAATCGCCACAGGTACAAAGCAAAGGCCAGCACCCATGCAAGCGCCGAGGCATGCAGCGCGGCTTGAGGGAGCACCCCGGGCAGAAGTGCCAGCAGGCGCAGCAAAGCGGCGGCAAGCACCAGCACATACATGACCACGATGCTCCCATCGGCGCGCAATGGTCGCCCCAGATGGCCCAAAGCCGTACGTGTCACCATGCCGATTATCAGCACCGCAAAGCCGGCCACACCGATCACATGGACCGGCCAGGCCAAGCGCAGTACCCAGCCGCTCGCCTGGAACGCTGCCACCAGCAGGCCCGTGCCCAAGGCCGCATGACCCAGATACAGAATCCACAGCAACGGCACCTGACGCACAGCCCAGGGTTTCCAGGCCAGCACCTGCCATAGGGTGATTAGTCCCGTGACGGCCAATGCGGTCACCATACCCGACACCCATCCCAGCAACAGGCAGACAATGCCAAGCACGCCAGCCCAGAGTTGCCACTGCCCGCTGGCCGTATGCATGGGAATCTGCAGATCCGTCACTGCCCGCATTGCGAAGAATGGAATAACGCGCCGCGCAACCAGTAGTGCAATCACAGCCATGCACAGCAGCCCTGTATAAAGGTAATGCATCAGCGTTGCGTAGTCGCTGCCTTGCCATACCGAGCGCAGAAAGAGTGCATCGGCCACGCCCAGGCCTGACAGCAGCAGCGGCAGGCCGTAATTGTGCCGGCTGCGTGCTGCATAGATCACCCGGCCCAGCACTACGGCAGCGGCGGCGAAAAACAGCAGTTCACACACAACGGCAAAGGCAAAAGCTGTATCACCCACCACCAGGAAACCCACGCGCGCCAGCAGCCACAGTACGCACAACCCGCCCAGCGCCCGGCCCTGAATAGGGTTGCTTCCAGTCCAGTTACTAGCCGCCGTGAGCAGAAAGCCCACGGCAATCGTCGCCACAAAGGCCCACAACATCTCGTGCGCATGCCACTGCACGCCGCCCAAACGCCCCGCAAGCCACTGTGGCGCGAACACCCACAACGCGACCGACACCGCAGCCCACAGACAGCCGGCCATGTACAAGGGCCTGAAGCCAAGCTCCAGTAAGGCTTTCCACTGGGGTGCAGGAGCCTTGGGCTGGGGCACAGACCCCATTGGCTCCTCGATCTGCAGCAGCTCAGACATGGCTCACCACCGCCGGTAGTGCCTTGGGATCACGGCTCATCTGGTAGCCCGACCACAGGCTCTGTGCAATACGGCGCGCCGCCTGCCACGCTTGATCGGCCATTGCGCGGTTGGGTTGCTCGGCCAGCGTGATCTCGAACAGGCCCAGCCAGCGCTCAAACAGCTCCAGGCTTAGACCCGGTAGCGCAGCATGCTTGGGCATAGGGGCCCCTGAAAAGCGTGCTGTGCGTCGCAAAATGGCCGACCAGAAATTCACCAGTTTGGTCAGATGATGGTCCCAGTCCGCTATACGTGCATCGAAGATGGGGCCGAGCACCTCGTCCTGGCGTATTCGCGCATAGAAGGAGTGCACCAGGCTGACGACTTCCTCTTCAGTGCAAAGCTCATGAATCCTCATTGCACAATTCCTTTCGCTGTCGTTACTGCACATAAGATTCATTAATTATGTATCTTATAACTGGGCATGTCTCTAGGTGCATGGTGTTGTTGCATAAATCAGCACCGGGCCAGACTACCCCTGACCCCAGACGTGGCTATGCCACAGTCACCGCTTGCGGGCAGCCCAGCTCAGTGAACCGATTGAAAAATAGCGGCGCGGATATGAAGCTCTTTGACCTGCCGCTCGAACGTACGTGACATCACCTGTTCACCGAGTCGCTTGATGCAGTGGCTTTTGGTCTCCACCAGGCTGCATCGGTGATACCCACTCTAGCTCTTGCATCGTTTGCGCCCGAAGCGCCTGCAGGCGGCGATAGCCGCATTGCGATAAGCGCCCGTATCCTTCCCTTTTGGCATAAGAGCGGCTAACACCACCGATCCACGAAGCGTGCACAGATAATCGCCGCGGCCAGTTTCAGCAACGCTTCGTGGATGTCCAGTCGCCTTTCAAAGCGAATGCGCAGCTTGCCAAAGCCTGCAAACTATCCGGGTGTTCTCTCCACGACCCAGCGATGTATGCCCAGCTTTTCGCTGCAATCCTGCTGGCGATACCGCGCTGCCTCAAGTAAGCACGGCAGCGTTTGTAGTCGTAGCCTTTGTCGGCGTGCAGCTTCGCCGGTCGCTTGCGTGCCCGCCCCAGCAGGCCTGCAATAGCTGGAATCGCATCCATGCACTTCTCGAACATCATGGAGTGGCACCGCTGACGAGGAGCACCAACGGGATGCCTCTGACATCTACAACGAGGTGTCGTTTGGAGCCGAGCTTGCCTCTATCGGTGGGGTTGGGGCCCGTTTCCTGGCTCTCCGGGGGCTTGGTACCGATGAGCCATCGATGCTGGCCCGGCTCCAATCAATCTGGTCATGTTCGCGCAGTCGCACCAGCATCGCCAGATGCAATTTCTGCCAGACGCCGTTGGCCTTCCAATCACGTAAGCGCCGCCAGCAAGTCATGCCGCTGCCATACCCCAAAGCTTGAGGTAGGTCTTCCCATGCAATGCCGGTGTGCAGAACAAGCAAGATGCCATTGAGGGCAACTTCATCACTGATGGTGCGCTTACGACGTCCTCCTTTGCGTGAGGCAACGAATGGCGGGATGAGGGGTTCGAGTTGTGATCGGGGCACGAGGCATACGGCTGCGAAGCATAGATGCTTCGCAGCCCTTCAACGGAAAGTAGTGTTAGCTGCTCTTAGCTGCAGTTTTCACAAACACGGGGTTCGAATAGAACCACAGGTCGCTGTAGTTGCGTGCATTGATCTTATTGAAGCGCGCCACATGGTCGGTGCCGTCATCGATTTTCAGATCGGGCAGCGGTTCGCCATTAGCGGTTTCTCCGGTTACGTCGGTGCCCAGATTAGTGCCGCGCAGACGGAAATACTGATCGCCCGTAGCTTTCACCGTAGTGGTCATCGTGTAGTAGCCCTCGGAGTCGAGCTTCCAGTCCGCACGGGTAAAGCGTTTGAGAACGCGGGTCGATGGATTGGTGGCTTCATCGTAGCCAGGTGTGCCCGGGGTCTTGCGGCCGGTGACATTACCCACGATTAGGTCGATATGGTCCACCACGGGCTTGACGTTGGCATACTGCCCGCTGCCCAGTTGGTATTCGAAATTGTTGCGCGCAGGGCTCTTGAAGCGGATGGTGATGCTCAGCTCTTCGCCGCTTTGTGCCGACACTTCAGAGCCCATTTCGCCCGTAGCCTTGCTGCCTTTCACCTTGAAGTCCAGCCCATTGATCAGATCGCCATACACGGCAAATAACTTGCCATTGCGCAGCGTGGTCAGCAGTGATTGCGGGTCCTTGATATCGCCCCACAGGTAGTTCTTGGCATATTCGCCCGGCGCGTAGCCACTGCTGTATTTGCCTTGCGACATGGTGAAGTGGTAGTCCGAGTCGGCTACATTCCAGATGCGGCGGCCTTCAGACAGCAGCGCATCCCAGGCTCCCCCCAATTTGGCCACCATATAGTCCACACCGCCATAGGTGCGGGAAGGCAGGTTTGCGTCGATATAGTCGCTCGTGTAACCACCTCGGTCCGGTTCCATTTGGTTGCCCACCATGCCTTCGAGGGTAAAGACAATGTCGGGGGCCAGATCATTCATCTCACGCAACTGGGCAATTGTGTACTTGCCAGGGTTACGCGATGGGTGGTTGATCTGCAGATAGCTGGTGCTAGGGTAGTTTTTCTTGAGCCAGGCAATCGCGGCCATGGCTTCGACATGGGTGTTGTAGCCCGTGCCGGCCTTGGGGCCCCAGGCCGCTACATCTTCGGGCTTGAACAGTGCCGCATCGCGGTTGGTGAACAGATATTCGAACTGGTTGGCGGCCTTGAGCGCATCGGTCGACATGGGGTTGTCGGTCAGAATGCCGACGTTGCCGTGGTCATGCGAAGGCATGTCCCATTCAAAGGACGAGAAGATCACTTTGTCGGCGTACTTGCCTTGGGCTTGCAGTTCCTTGATGCGCGGCACCTGGAACTTGGCCATGGCTTCGGACATGGGAATCTGCGGGTTCAGACGGTTGCCGTTATTGTCCCAACTGGTCAGGCGAAGGTGATCGGACAGCGTAGCCCAGTCCAAACCAAAGCGGTCAAAAGCCGAGGCCAGCACTTTGTCCAAGGTGTTCACCTGCTGCGCATCGTCGGACTGCATCGTGTGCACATGCAAATCACCAGTGGTCCAGCGGCCTTGTACTACCGGTGGTTGGGGCGTGGTGGGGGCAGAATCAGAATCGTTGGAACCTCCGCATGCGACCAGCACGGCGGTGCTGAGAATGAGTGTGGCGGAGGCAATGGCAACGCGATTGAGAGCGAAGCCGGGGGATGCAGTTTTCATGACAACGAACACAAAGGGGCAAGGCTTTGAAGCCTATCCAGATGGGATGCGGGATGGTGGAAACCCTTAATGTCAACCTATGCTGTGACTACACGATGACAGTTGTGTTGGTGTGCTGGAGTAAAAATGGATGAAAACTCTTTCTTGGGCGTTGTTTACTGCAGCGCAGCCAGTGAGGCTGGATAAAGTTTATGGATGCTTGAGGCGTCTTGTTAGCCGCAATCTACGATTTGCGTGGGTGGCGTTAGCTGTTCTTAGAGTGGCTCACACCACTTAGGCGGTGCCTGCGCGACTGGAATGCCACTGGTGTCTGGGAGCAGTTACACCAGGCCATGTTGGCTCGCTTGCGTGAACATGATCAGATTGATTGGAGCAGGACCAGCGTTGATGGCTCCTCGGTACCAAGCCCCCGAGGTTTAGGAAACGGAGCCCAACTCCACGGACAGAGGCAAGCTTGGCTCCACGCGACACATTGTTGTAGACGCCAGAGGCATCCCGCTGGTGATCTTGGTCAGCAGTGCAAACAGACATGACTCCAAGATGTTTGAGGCGTGCGTGGACGCGATTCCTACGATTTCAGGCTTGGCAGGGCGTCCCCGTAAAAGGCCGGCGAAGCTGCACGCCGACAAGGGCTATGACTACAAGCGTTGCCGACAGTACCTGAGGTGGTAAGGCATCGCTGGCCGCATTGGCAGACGGGGGATTGAAAGCAGCGAGCGGCTGGGCAAGCACCGGTGGGTGGTGGAGAGGAGGCATAGCTGATTTGCAGGATTTGGCAAGCTGCGAATCCGCTTTGAACGACGGTTGGATATCCACGAAGCGCTGCTGAAATTGGCGGCGGCGGCCCTCTGCGCACGCTTCGTGGCTCGGTGGTGTTAGCCAATGAAATGGACGTCCCTCCTTCACCCGAGCACAGTAAGCGCTCTGCCACAACCGGGGTGCAGCCTTCATTTACCACCAGGAGTCCACCATGCAAGCAGACGATTCTGCGGCTGTCGAGCATGACACGTCCTACGAAGTTCGGATCGCTGACATCCTGGCCCAGCCCGCACACGCCTTATTTCTTGAGCAGTGGCTTGTTGTCGGACATGACATCGGGTGCACCCAGCAGCACCGAGAAGCCGTATCGACCAATGGAGCGCGGGAGTCTCCTTTGTGGCTGCTCTTGTGGCCGACGCAGCCTTGTGAGCCCTGGTCCTGCCAACCTTGCTCTTAGCACGCGGTAGTGAGCACGGCTAGTTGGCCGAGGCCCAAGCATGTAGCTAGACCAACCCTATCACCGCATTGCTGGCTCCGCGAGCTAGCACCCGGGAGAACGATTGGCACATTCCTGCGAAAGTATCCGCGCTGGTACTGAGCAGGCTGTCGCTGCGGTAGATCAGGCAGTTGTCGAAGGTCGGCGGCGGCTCCTCTATGGGCAGGGCCACAACATCGTTGCCCAGCAAATTGTTGTCCATCATAGCTATGGGCACCATGGCCAGCCAGTCCGTGCCTCGAAGCAGGGGCGTGAGGTGGGAGAAGGACTCGCAGGTGGCGGCCACGCGCGGCATGGACAGGCCTTGCTCGGTATGAAAGCGCAGTACGGTTCCCCCGGGGCCGCCGGGCGGGCCCAGCAGCACCCACTCCTGGCCTTGCAAGGCTTTGAGGCGGCATGCCCCGGCCAGGGGGTGACCGCGCCTGGCTATCACCACCAGGGCGCTGCGAAACAGCCTGCGCACTTCAAAGCCCGCGGCTACGCCGGTATCGGGCACGGCGGTGACTGCCAGTTGTATGCGCGACTGCTGTAACTCGGGCAGCAATTGCTCGTAAAAGCCGCTGAACAAGCGCAACTGCACTGAGGGAAAGCGTCGGTGGAACTCGGGAACCACCAAGTGCAGCAAAACTGCCGTGGGCGTGGGCCCCAGGCCAATGGCCAGGCTGCCGCCCTCGGCAGTGAGGGCCTGGCGCGCATCCTCCTCGGCCTTGTAGGCCTCGCGCGTAATGAGCTTGGCGCGCGGCAGCAGCCTCTCGCCCTCGGCTGTCAGTGCAACGCCTTGCACCGAGCGGCGCAGCAGTTGCACGCCCAGCGTGGCTTCCAGCGCCTTGAGGCTGGTCGTGATCCCGGCCTGTGAAATATCCAGCTGGCGCGAAGCCGCCCTGAAGCCGCCGAACTCTACCACGGCCAAAAAAACTCTCAACTGTTGCAGCGTCATGGCCTTTTCCGATAAGAAAACCTGATCACTATAAGCCTCTCCTGGCTTATCTGGCGCAGCGCTTGTCCATACGATCGACTACGCAAAAACACTTTTCGCCATCTCATTTAATTCAGAAATTCCAAAGTGAAAACACAGGTTGCAATCATTGGAGGCGGGCCCGCCGGATTACTTTTGTCCCATTTGCTGTACCAGGCCGGCGTGGACAGCGTAGTGCTGGAGCACCGCAGTCGCGCCCAGGTTGAGGCACGCATACGCGCAGGTGTGCTCGAGCAGGGCACAGTCGATCTGTTGCGCAGTTGCGGTCTGGGCGAGCGCATGGACAAAGAAGGCCATTTGCACGACGGAATGAAAATCGCCTGGGCCGGCCAGGAGAGCTTCTTCATTGATGTGCGCAAGCACCTGGGTCAGCGCTTCATGGCCTATGGCCAGACCCAGATTCAGGAGGACTTGCATGCGGCCAGTGATGCACGCTCGGCGCGCATACTGCATGAGGCCATGAACATAAGCTTGCATGATGTGGACGGCCAGGCGCCTTTCGTCACCTTCGAGCACAAAGGCCGCGCACAACGACTGGACTGCGAGTTCATCGGGGGCTGTGACGGCTTTCACGGCGTCTCACGCAAGAGCATTCCCGCCGATGTGCTGCGCGAGTTCGAGAAAGTCTATCCGTTTGGCTGGCTGGGCATTCTGTCTGAGACGCCGCCGCTGGACGACATCGTCTACGCAAATCACCCGCGCGGCTTTGCTCTGGCCTCCATGCGCAACCCCATGCTGAGCCGCTACTACATACAAGTGCCCCTGGACACGCGCCTGGAAGACTGGTCGGACGAGCGCTTTTGGGAAGAACTCAAGGCCCGCTATCCCAAGGAGATGGCCGAGCGCATCGTCACCGGCCCGTCCATAGAAAAATCGATTGCCCCCTTGCGCAGCTACGTGGCCGAGCCCATGCGCCATGGCCGACTGTTCCTGGCCGGCGACGCGGCCCACATCGTGCCGCCCACGGGTGCCAAGGGACTGAACCTGGCTGTTTCAGATGTGTTCTACCTGTCCAGAGCCTTGGCCAGCTTCTATGCCACGGGCTCGGCCGAGCTCATAGACGGCTACAGCGACATGGCGCTGCGCCGCGTCTGGGCCTCGGTGCGCACCTCCTGGTATCTGACCAATCTGCTGCACCGCTTTCCGGACAGTTCGGCCTTCGACCAGCGCGCCCAGGAGTACGAGCTCGAATACTTGCGCGGCAACCCCTCGGCCCAGTTGGCCTTGGCCGAGCAATACGCAGGCCTGCCGTTCGAGGAAACCGCAGGCGTAGCTGCAACTAAAGAGAAAGGAGAAGAAGCATGAAGGAGCAACTTATGGAGACAAAGGCAGCCCTGGCTGACATTCCCGGCACCTATGTCTTCGACGGTACCCAGCACCGCCAGGGCCTGAGGCTCAACCTATTTTGCAAGTCCCTGGACGACAAACACAACCGCGAGCGCTTTCGCCAAGACCCTGAGCAATATCTTGCAGACCATGCAATGTCCGATGAACAACTGGTCGCCGTACGCTCTCGCGACTGGCTGACCATGCTGAGTCTGGGCGGCAATATCTACTACCTGTTCAAGCTGGCCATCTTCGATGGATGGAGCATGCAGCACGCGGGAGCGGCCATGTCCGGCACGGGCATGAGCGTGGAGGAATTCCGCCAGATGATGCTCGGTGGCGGCCGGCCCATAGAGGGCTGGCGCAGCCGCAAGGAGGCTTGCCATGGCTGAGATCATTGGAGGCGTGGGCACATCGCATGTGCCTGCCATTGGCGCGGCCATTGACCATGGCAAATGCCACGAACCCTACTGGCAGCCTGTGTTTTCGGGCATGCAGGCCGCGCGTGACTGGATCGCGAAGACCCGGCCCGATGTCTGCATCATCGTCTACAACGACCATGCATCCTGCTTCGACCTGAGGCTGACGCCGACCTTTGCGCTGGGCGTGGGCGAGAAGTTCGCCCCGCATGACGAAGGCTATGGCCCCAGGCCCGTGCCCGAGGTCCAGGGCGTTCCCGAACTGGCCTGGCATATCGCCGAGTCCCTGATAGCCCAGAACTTCGACCTCACCCTGGTCAGCGAGATGAGCGTAGACCATGGACTGACCGTGCCCTTGTCGATTCTCTACGACCAGCCTTCGGTCTGGCCCTGCAAGGTGATTCCATTGTGCGTGAACGTGATACAGCACCCGCTGCCCACAGCCGCGCGCTGCCATGCGCTGGGCAAGGCCTTGCGTGTCGCCATAGAAAGCTATGCCAGCGGCCTCAAGGTCGTCGTTATCGGTACGGGCGGGCTATCGCACCAATTGCAGGGGGAGCGTGCCGGTCTGATCAACGCGGCTTATGACCAGCGCTGGCTGGACCTCTTCATACACGAGCCCGAGCGGGTTGCAGAAATCGGTGTTGCCGAGATGCTGCGCGAGACGGGCTCGGAAGGGGTGGAAGCCATCATGTGGATGGTCATGCGCGGCTGCCTCGACGCCCGAGTCAAGACCTTACACCGCTTCTACCACGTGCCCGTCTCCAACACCGCTTACGGACTCGTGGTGCTGGAAAACGAATGACTCCCTTGAGCTGTCTGCAGAGCTGGAGGGGACAGTCTGCTCGTGGGGAGCTAGTTTTTGGCACTTGGGTACTGAGTAGGCATTCCCCTGAGCAGCGAGGGCCTGCTCACACAATGCTCAGCACTGCTGAGGTCACTGAATTTCAAACAACAAGGAGGCAAACCATGTTCATCCACCTCAAACTCACACGCCGCCCGATTCTCGCAGCGCTTGCTGCCATGGCCGCACTGACCTCGCCGGCCATGGCATCTAACGTCGGTGCTTGGCCGCAAAAGCCTGTACGTGTTATTGTCAACTTTCCGCCGGGAAGTTCGCCCGATGTGGTCGCTAGGGCGATTACCGTGCCCCTGGCACAGGCCTTGGGCCAGCCTTTTGTGATCGACAACCGGTCGGGCGCTGGCGGCAGCTTGGGCGCCGATGCCGCGGCCAAGTCCGCCGCCGACGGCTATACGCTGCTAGCCTCTTCAGGTAGTGCTATCTCTATAAATCCCCATGTCTATCGCAAGCTTCCTTACGACACGGAAAAGGACTTGACCCCCGTGGCCGCAGCAGCGCGCATAGAGCTGTTTTTGGTTGCGCGCGCCAATGCACCCTTCAACAACTTCGATGAGTTGGTCGCTTATGCGAGAGCCAACCCCGGCCAACTGAGCTATGGCTCGCCTGGAAACGGAACGGCTCCCCATATCGCCGGCGAAATGCTCAAGGAGCAGGCCAAGATCAACCTGCTGCATGTGCCATACCGGGGAGCTGCCAATGTGCTGCAGGACGTGCTCGCAGGACAGATCGACATTTTCTTTGACCCGGGCATTGCCATTAGCCATATTCAGAGCAAAAAACTCAAGCTGATCGCCGTGGGCAGCCTCAAGCGCTCCAGCCTGTTTGCCCAAACGCCAACACTGGATGAGCTAGGCCTCAAGGGCTTTGATGCAGGCACCAGCCATGCGTTCTATCTGCCAGCAGGAACCTCTCAGCCTATCGTCCAGCGCCTGAACCAGGAAATCAATCGCATTGTGCAAACGCCCGCGGTCACCTCCCAGATCCACGCTCTAGGGGCCGAAGTGCAGGTGCTGTCTCCAGAACGGCTGCGCACCCAAATCCGGCAGGATCACCAGCGCTTTGGCGAAGTGGTCAAGCGCCAGGGTATTCGCGCAGAATAAATGCTGGCAGGCGATGTGGATTTAAAGGCTTGGGAAGTCCATCGTGCATGCGCTCATGACTGAGCATCGCTTTGAGGTCCGCGGGTAGCCCAGCTCTACGAGCAGGTGATTGCCGAGGCCACCCGGCCGTCCATCTGAAGCCTTACGCGCAGCGCCCAGATGTCCTTGAGCTTGAACGGAGCCTTCTGCCCGACGATCTTGCCCTTGTTCCACGGCTCGCGATGAGCGGTACTACCTGTGGAACCCATGATGGTCTCCCATCGAGTTGAGGGGCACTCAGGACGCGCTGGCTTCGACTCGCCTGAGCGACTAGCGATGCTCCGCTGCCACAGCCTTATGAATGTCAGCTTCCTGGCGCAGCCATGAATTCAAGATTTCGGCCAATTGCAGAGGAGGACAGCATGAGGGAGCGGTCAATCAATGGCTGATGTCAGCTGCTGCGGACATTTAGAACACCATCACATGGTCAACTAGATACCTGCCGTCTTTTTGGACTAGAACCATCTCCGCCACGAAGTCCCCTGGTTGTTTTGTAAAGGTCTGCTTCCAGACGACCGCAACAGATTCGGGTCTCCGAAAGGCCGCAACGAACTCCCTCTTGGCAAAGAATCCCTTGGTGCTCTGATAGTCTTGGCATATCCATTCCAGTCGTTCTTTTGATAGGACGCTTTTCAAGCGATCCGTAAAGTCCTTAATGTGTCTTTCATAGTCGACGGCCGTTGACGCATCCATCAAGTTGTCCATGATCGGATTGGCAATCGACAGGATTTCGGGATCTGTTTTTTTTGACAAGTCCATATGGGAACCTTTTGAGAGTTGACGCAATTTAGATCGCATTGTTGCCGAGTCAGGCGTATGTGCAATGAGTACACATGTCTGATTGCTGAACGACTGCTACGTGGTTCTTATCTGATTGGCTGCTCAGGGTCGTTTACGGACTTAGGTTGTGCCGAGGCTCACATAAGGCTTTGCGCCAATCCCATGGCGCGATTGTCGCGGCCTCTCGCCAAAGCCCAACTCTCTTGCTCTGCAAACTCGTATTGCCCGCGCTCCTGCGGTGACTGTTCGCGGGCATATGCGCGATACCACCAGCAAACAAGCGCGTTTTTGTGCATGACATCGTATTTAAAATCAATGACTTAGGAGGTTTTATGCCATCAACTGCAGAAAGCAGGGTTGATGGTATCGACGAGGCGGATGGTATTGGCGACGCTCGGTACCATGCAAAGTGCCATCGAAACCCGCCGACTTCGTACGACCGGCTAGTTCCAGATAGAGCTAGATAGAAATGAAAAAAGCCCGCGATATCGCGGGCTTGCATGAGAAAAGGTCTAAAGCTTGCGTGTCAGTTCACGACAGCTCTTTATTCCCACTCGATGGTTGCTGGTGGCTTGGTGCTCACGTCATAGGTGACGCGGTTGATGCCGCGCACTTCGTTGATGATGCGGCCGGAGACCTTCTTGAGCAGGCCGTAGGGCAGCTCGGCCCAGTCGGCAGTCATGAAGTCGCTGGTGACCACGGCGCGCAGGGCCACGACGTAGTCGTAGGTGCGGCCGTCGCCCATAACGCCCACGCTCTTGACGGGCAGGAACACGGTAAAGGCCTGGCTGGTCAGGTCGTACCAGCTCTTGCCGGTCTTTTCGTCGATCCAGTTGTTCAGCTCTTCGATGAAGATGGCATCTGCGCGACGCAGCAGGTCGGCATATTCCTTCTTCACTTCGCCCAGAATGCGCACGCCCAGGCCGGGGCCGGGGAAGGGGTGGCGGTAGACCATGCCGCGGGGCAGGCCCAGGGCCACGCCCAGTTCGCGCACTTCGTCCTTGAACAGGTCGCGCAGGGGCTCCAGCAGCTTCAGGCCCAGTTGCTCGGGCAGGCCGCCGACGTTGTGGTGGCTCTTGATGGTGACGGCCTTCTTGCTCTTGGCGCCGCCCGAC
This sequence comes from Comamonas sp. NyZ500, assembly GCF_016772095.1. Lineage (NCBI taxonomy): Bacteria > Pseudomonadati > Pseudomonadota > Betaproteobacteria > Burkholderiales > Comamonadaceae > Comamonas > Comamonas sp. NyZ500. The sequence goes on from NZ_JAEIJE010000015.1 coordinate 42,347, forward strand.
TCGATCACGTCGGGGTAGATGGTGCCCTGGGCCAGGAAGGTGGCACCCTTGGAGCCGGCGTTGGCAGCCTTGAGCTTCTCGGCTTCGGCCTTGAATACGTCCACGAACAGGCGGCCGATGATCTTGCGCTTTTGCTCGGGCTCGGACACGCCGGCCAGCTCGCCCAGGAACAGGGCGGAGGCATCGACGCGCACGACCTTGGCGTGCAGCTTGCCTTCGAACATGTCCATGACCATATCGCCTTCGTTCAGGCGCAGCAGGCCGTGATCGACGAACACGCAGGTCAGCTGGTCGCCGATGGCGCGGTGGATCAGGGCTGCAGCCACGGAGGAGTCCACGCCGCCGGACAGGCCCAGGATCACTTCTTCGTCGCCCACCTGCTCGCGGATCTTGGTCACGGCTTCTTCGATGTAGTCGCCCATGATCCAGTCAGCTTGCGTGCCGCAGATGTCGAGCACAAAGCGGTTGAGCAGTGCCTGGCCCTGCACGGTATGCGTGACTTCGGGGTGGAACTGCACGGCGTAGTAGCGACGTGCTTCGTCGGCCATGCCGGCGATGGGGCAGGACGGCGTGGAGGCCATGACCTTGAAGCCTGGAGGCAGTTCGGTGACCTTGTCGCCGTGGCTCATCCAGACCTTGAGCATGCCGTGGCCTTCGGCCGTGGCGAAGTCTTCGATGCCTTCCAGCAGCTTGGTGTGGCCATGGGCGCGCACTTCGGCGTAACCGAATTCACGGGTGTTGGAGCCTTCGACCTTGCCGCCCAACTGGGTGGCCATGGTCTGCATGCCGTAGCAAATGCCCAGCACGGGCAGGTTCAGCTCGAACACGGCGTCGGGAGCGCGGTCGTCCACTTCGTAGACGGAGGCATGGCTGCCGGACAGGATGATGCCCTTGAGCTTGCCGTCGGCGGCAAACTCGCGCACCCAGTCGCTGCTCACATCGCAGGGGTGAACTTCGCAGTAGACATTGGCCTCGCGCACGCGGCGAGCAATCAGCTGCGTGACCTGGGAGCCGAAGTCCAGAATAAGAATCTTGTCGTGTTGCATGGTGATCAAGGGCAAGAGGGTGGCAAAAAAGGATTAGAAATCTTCGGGAGCCCAGACGGTGACGCCGCTTTTGCGGGCGGCCGCGATCTGGGCTGCATCGAATGTGGCCAGTGGCAGGCGCAGCGACTGCGCCAGCCACAGGTATGCGGCATCGTAGGTGGGCAGGCCGGTGTCCAGCGCCACATCCAGCACGGCCTTGTGCTGGGCAGGAGCCAGGTCGTGCAGTTCCACGCGGTGGCGAATGGCTTCCAGCACGCCCCACAGGCCTTCGACCGAAGTCTGCGGGATACGGCCATTATTGACGCCCGATGCAATCAGGTTGCCGCATTCCCACTGCCAGAGGTTGGGGGCTTGCGGGTCGACTTCATCGCGGCGGATGCGGGTGTAGAGGCGTCTGGTGTGCTCGCTGGCGTCGTCAGGCAGCAACCAGGCGGCGGTGACGGATGCATCAAGCACAAAAGCGGTGGCGCTCATGCCTGGCTCCGTCCTGTGTGGCGCAAACCGGTGATGCTGTTCGCCGCCGGGTTTATGGCTGCTTGGGCTTTCACTGTCTGCTGCAGAGCTGAAATCTGTTCCAGCTCACGGGCAATCTGTTCATCGGTGATCACGGGCTTGCGGCGCATGGGCAGCATGCGCACGACTTCTTTGCCATGGCGCGTGATGCGAACTTCTTCGCCTTGCTCGACCATTTCGACCAGGGCGGAAAAGCGGCTTTTGGCTTCGTAGATACCGATAGATTGCATGGTGGAAAACAAAAAATCTGGCTAGAACCAGTAGTTCAGGCCAGATTTTAGCAATCTGACCAGATTTTTCAATCTGGTCAGATTTCAAGGGGCTTGCTTAGTCAGCGCGGTAGTTGGGCGCTTCCTTGGTGATCTGCACGTCATGCACGTGAGATTCGCGAATGCCGGCTGCGGTGATTTCCACAAACTCGGCCTTTTCGTTCATCTCGGAGATCGTGGCGCAACCGCAGTAGCCCATGGAGGCGCGCACGCCGCCAGCCATCTGATAGACGATGGAGACCATGGAGCCCTTGTAGGGGACGCGGCCTTCGATGCCTTCGGGAACCAGCTTGTCGGCATTGGGGTTGCCGGTGGAGGATTCCTGGAAGTAACGGTCGGCAGAGCCTTGCTGCATGGCACCGATGGAGCCCATGCCGCGGTAGCTCTTGTACGAGCGGCCCTGGTACAGAATCACTTCGCCGGGAGCTTCTTCGGTGCCGGCAAACATGCCGCCCATCATGATGGTGGAGGCGCCAGCGGCCAGGGCTTTGGAGATGTCGCCGGAGAAGCGGATGCCGCCGTCACCGATCAGGGGCACGCCCGTGCCCTTCAGGGCGTCGGCCACATTGGAGATGGCCATGATCTGGGGCACGCCCACACCGGCCACGATACGGGTGGTGCAGATGGAGCCGGGGCCGATACCGACCTTGACCGCATCGGCACCGGCTTCCACCAGAGCCAGGGCGGCAGCACCGGTGGCAATATTGCCGCCGATGACGTCCACCTGGGGGTAGTTCTGCTTGACCCAGCGCACGCGATCGATCACGCCCTTGGAATGGCCGTGAGCCGTATCCACCACGATCGCGTCCACACCGGCCTTGACCAGCAGTTCCACGCGCTCTTCGGTGCCAGCACCCACGCCGACAGCGGCAGCCACGCGAAGGCGGCCCGATGCGTCACGTGCGGCATTGGGGAAGGTGGTTTGCTTGTTGATGTCCTTGACAGTGATCAGGCCCTTGAGTTCAAAGGCGTCGTTCACCACCAGGATTCGTTCGAGCTTGTGCTTGTTCAGCAGTGCCTTGGCTTCGGCGGGGCTGGTGCCGTCTTTTTCATTGACGGTGATCAGCTTCTCGCGGGGCGTCATGATCTGGCTGACCTTGACGTCGTAGCGGGTCTCGAAGCGCAGATCGCGGCTGGTCACAATGCCGACCACCTTGCCGCCGTCGCACACGGGGAAGCCCGAAATGCCGCGTTCTTCCGACAACTGCAGCACTTGCAGCACGGTGTGTTCGGGGGTGATGACCACAGGGTCGTGCACCACACCGGATTCGTGGCGCTTGACCTTGGACACTTCAGCGGCTTGTTGCTCGGCTGTCATGTTCTTGTGGATCACGCCGATACCGCCTTCTTGCGCAATGGCGATGGCCAGACGCGCTTCTGTCACCGTGTCCATGGCGGCAGACACCAGGGGCAGGTTCAGGCGGATATTGCGAGTGAATTGGGTGGCGAGGGAAACGTCCTTGGGCAGGACTTCGGAGTAGGCGGGAACGAGCAGGACGTCGTCAAAGGTCAGTGCTTTTCCGAGAAGGCGCATGTGATGGCTCCAAAAGAAAGATTGTACCTGTGACTTGCCGCACAATGTGGGCTCGTGACCCAGAATCCCCAACGCCAGTCCAAGACTTATTGACTCCATGCACGCCATCAAGTTCGCTTTGTTTGCAGCCATTGCCTGCTGCACGGTCCCCGCAATTGCCCAGTGGCAATGGATTGATGGTCAGGGGCGCAAGGTGTTCAGCGACAGGGCTCCGCCGGCCGATATCCCTGCCAAGAATATTTTGCGCAGCCCCGGCGGTGCCAGGCCCGTAGCACCTTCTGCGGTGCCGGAGGTCGGCGCGGCTAAGCCCGCGGCGGACGCCGGTGTGGACAAGGGGCTGGAAGAGCAAAAGCGCAAGATGCAGGAGCAGGAAGCAGCCAAGACCCAGGCCGACAGACTGCAAAAGGAAAGGCAGCGCCAGGACAACTGCAATCGTGCCAGACAGGCCAAGACAACCCTGGCGTCGGGCCGCTTGCTCTCCCATGTGAATGCCAAGGGCGAGCGTGGCTTCATGGATGAGGCCGCGCGAGATGCCGAGATCAAGCGCGCCGATGCCGTGATCGCTTCCGATTGCGGGCCCATGGCCGAGCCGGCGCAGTAGTCGCCGGAGTCTTCGCCGGGATCTCGATAAAAAAGCGCCTTCTGAAGGCGCTTTTTTTGAGTCCTGTTGGCTAGTAACCCGCCTTGGCTCCGTCTCTCTGACGTTTGAAAAGTCCGGCGCTGCGCGCACCCTGGCGGGCAAAGCGTTCGCGTCGGGCAACCTTGGGGTCCACGGTCAGCGGGCGATAGACTTCCAGGCGATCGCCATGTTTGAGAACCTGGCCCGGATTCGCGACCTTGCCCCAGATACCGACCATGCCGGCCAAGGGTTCGGGCAGTTGCAGGTCCGGCAATGCTGTTGAAGCGGTCACGGCATCCAGCGCCTGCTGGACGGTGCTACCTGCGGGAAGCTGCAACAAGGCTTCCTGCACGGTGCCGGAGCAGGGCGAGATGCAGACCGTGATGTCGATCACCTCCGGCAGGGCATCAGCCATAGATTTGCTCGGCTCGCTTGATGAAGGCGTCGACCATGGAGCCTGCGATGCGGTCGAAGACCGGGCCGATGATGGCAGCTACGGCACCGTTCTCGAAGCCGTAGTCCAGTTGCAGCTCGACCTTGCAGGCGCGCTGCGTGCCGTCGCCTACAGGATGAAAGCGCCAGTGGCCTTCAAGACGCGAGAAAGGTCCCTTGACCAGACGCATGCTGACCTGCTTGCCGCCGTCATCCATGCTACTGTTCGTGTTGCGCGTCACGAAAGACTTGCGCAGTCCGCTGAACGCAATACCCACCTCGGCTGTCATGCCTGTGTCGTCCTGCTCCAGGATCTTGGCATGATCGCACCAGGGCAGAAAGTCGGCATAGTGGGCCACATCCGTCACGAGGGCAAACATTTCTTCGGGGCTGTACCAGATGAGGACGGACTTGTTGACGTTTTTCATGAACAAAGAGCAATCAGCAGGGCGCAAGAGCAGGGAATTGGCCTAGGCCAATGCACCCAGAGGCGCGATGCGAAACTAAAATCATCGCTCAGAGGCGAGACGGCAATCCAGTATTGTAGGGAGAGCTTTCATCTCCGGTCCGCCTGCAACTAATATTCCATGGCCAAGAAACCAGAAACATCGTCGCGCATTGCCGACAATAAAAAAGCAGCTTTCAACTATTTCTTCGAGGAGCGCCACGAAGCCGGCATGGTGCTGCACGGCTGGGAGGTCAAGGCCCTGCGCAGCGGCAAGGTGCAGCTCACCGATGGCTATGTGCTGATCAAGGACGGCGAGCTGTTCCTGCTGGGCTGCCAGATCAACCCGCTCAAGACGGCTTCCACCCACGTCAATCCCGACTCGGCACGTATCAAGAAGCTGCTCTTGAAAAAGGACGAGATCAAGCGCCTCGTCGGCAAGGTCGAGCAAAAGGGCTATACCCTGGTGCCCATCAATCTGCACTGGAAGAACGGATACGTGAAATGCGAGATCGCTCTGGCCAAGGGCAAGGCCGAGCATGACAAGCGCGACGTGATCAAGGACCGCGAAGGCAAGCGCGAGGTGGAGCGCGCCATGAAAAACCGCAACCGTTGACCTGCCGCGCCTGGATCGATCTTCCGCACTGACACAGTTCTGACATCAAGGCCCGCTATGTTGGGCCTTGCTTTACTGACATATCGCAGCAAGGAGTTTGGTCATGGGCACTTGGTCGCACGGCAATTTCGATAACGACACCGCATTGGACTGGCTGGCCGATATCACGGGCCAGCTCATCGATGAAATTGCCGAGGCCCTGGACTCGCCCGAGGCCTTGCAGGCGGGCGAGTCTGAGTCCGATCTGGTTCCCTGCCGCATCGAGCTGCTGTGCGCCATGGCCGAGGGTGGCATGCATCCGCTGTGGCCGGATCTGCAGACGCTGGAGCAATGGAAAGCCACTTATCTGCAGGCCTGGGACCAGAGCATCGACGAGCTGGAGCCCGAGGAGGGCTACAAGCAGGACCGCCGCATCGCGATCATCGAGACCTTCGATCGCATGATCGCGCTGGCTGCAGCAGAAGAGGAAGAGGGCGTGGACGAAGACTGGGGCGAAGAGTAAGCCCCTCAGTCACCCAGGACGCCTGCCCCGGGCCTGCCGCGACGCGGCTGCCTCAAGGGTTTTCGCCGTAGCGGGTCTTGAAATCGAACTCCAGGCGTTCGCAGTCCTGAGGGGTTTTGAACTCCTGGGTCTTGCGCTCGGCCTCGGGCTTGGCCGTCTGTTTCCAGCAGATCTTGATGGTTTCTGCTTCCGTCCAGCGCTGCTTGCTGAGCGGATCGTCCATGAACTGGCCGATGAGCATGAGCGCGCCAAAGATGATCACGGGCAGGGCGATGAGCCAGACCACCAGGCGGTTTTTGGCGGGGGCAGCGGGCTTGGAGGTCTCGGTTTGGGGTGTATCGCTCATAGTGGTTGCCGATTATCCGCAAGCCGATGATGAAGACATTAATGCAACGCATGAAAATTCATGATCGCTGTTATCGGCACAAGGCCGCGCGGGTATGTAGCCGCAAACCTATAATGTTCGGCTGATTTGCCTGTCTGCGCAGCTCCTGAAAAAGCAGCGCCGGGCCGTACTGATCGCAGGCGTCATGCAGGCGTCTTCATACCAAACACCATGAGTACACCCACTTTTTCCGTTGCGGACATCCGCAAGACGTTCCTGGATTTCTACGCTTCCAAGGGCCACACGGTTGTCGCGTCCAGCTCGCTGGTTCCCGGCAACGATCCGACGCTGATGTTCACCAACTCCGGCATGGTGCAGTTCAAGGACGTGTTCCTGGGCACGGACAAGCGCCCCTACAACCGCGCAACTTCGGTGCAGGCCTGCCTGCGCGCCGGCGGCAAGCACAACGACCTGGAAAACGTGGGCTACACCGCGCGCCACCACACGTTCTTCGAAATGCTGGGCAACTGGTCCTTCGGCGACTACTTCAAGAAGGAGTCCATCGAGTGGGGCTGGGAGCTGCTGACCAAGGTTTTCGGCCTGCCCGCCGAGAAGCTGCTGGCCACGGTCTATCACGAAGACGACGAGGCCTATGACATCTGGAAGAACGTCATCGGCCTGCCTGCCGAGCGCATCATCCGCATCGGCGACAACAAGGGCGGCAAGTACAAGAGCGACAACTTCTGGATGATGGCCGACACCGGCCCCTGCGGCCCCTGCTCGGAAATCTTCTACGACCACGGCGAGCACATTGCCGGCGGCCCTCCCGGCTCGCCTGACGAAGATGGCGATCGCTTCATCGAGATCTGGAACCACGTGTTCATGCAGTTCGACATGAAGGAAGACGGCTCCGTGGTGAAGCTGCCCGCACCTTGCGTGGACACCGGCATGGGCCTGGAGCGCCTGGCTGCCATTCTGCAGCATGTGCACAGCAACTACGAGATCGACCTGTTCCAGGCATTGATCAAGGCTGCCGGCCGCGAAACCCGCACCGAAGATCTGAGCACTCCTTCGCTGAAGGTGATTGCCGACCATATCCGTGCCACCTCCTTCCTGGTGTCCGACGGCGTGATTCCTTCCAACGAAGGTCGCGGCTATGTGCAGCGCCGCATCATCCGCCGCGCCATCCGTCACGGCTACAAGCTGGGCCAGAAGACTCCCTTCTTCCACAAGCTGGTGGCCGACCTGGTGGTGCAGATGGGCGATGCCTACCCCAAGCTCAAGGAGCAGGAAGCGCATATCACCAGCGTGCTCAAGGCCGAGGAAGAGCGTTTCTTCGAGACCCTGGCCAACGGCATGGAAATCCTGGATAGCGCGCTGGCCGGTGACGTCAAGGTGCTGCCCGGCGATGTGGCCTTCAAGCTGCACGACACCTACGGCTTCCCGCTGGACCTGTCCAACGACGTGGCGCGCGAGCGTGGCGTGACTGTGGACGAGGCAGGCTTCAACGCCGCCATGCAGCACCAGAAGGAAACGGCGCGCGCAGCCGGCAAGTTCAAGATGGACCGCGCGCTGGAATACACGGGGGACGCCAATGTGTTCACCGGCTACGACAAGCTGGCCGAGGCTGCCAAGATCGTCGCGCTGTACGCCGATGGCGTGAGCGTGAATGAACTCAAGGCCGGCCAAAGCGGTGTCGTGGTGCTGGACACGACCCCCTTCTACGCCGAATCCGGCGGCCAGGTCGGCGACCAGGGCGTGATTGCCGCAGGCGGCAACCGCTTTGCTGTGGAAGACACGCTCAAGATCAAGGCCGATGTATTCGGTCACCACGGCGTGCTGGAAGCCGGCAGCCTGAAGGTGGGCGATGCCGTTGAAGCACAGGTGGATACGGCCGTGCGCGCCGCGACCATGCGCAACCACTCGGTCACCCACATCATGCACAAGGCCTTGCGCGAAGTGCTGGGCGGCCATGTGCAGCAAAAGGGCTCGCTGGTCAATGCCGAGCGCACCCGCTTCGACTTTGCGCACAATGCCCCGGTGACGGCCGAGCAGATCCGCGAGATCGAAGCCCGCGTGAATGCCGAGGTGCTGGCCAACACCGCCACCGACGCCCGCGTGATGGACATCGAAAGCGCCCAGAAGACCGGCGCCATGATGCTGTTCGGCGAGAAGTACGGCGAAACCGTGCGCGTGCTGGACATCGGCTCCAGCCGCGAGCTCTGTGGCGGCACTCACGTCAGCCGTACCGGCGACATCGGCCTGTTCAAGGTGGTGGGCGAATCCGGCGTGGCCGCAGGCGTGCGCCGTATCGAAGGCATTACCGGCGAGAACGCGCTGGCCTATCTGCAGTCGCTGGAGTCCACCGTGGATCAGGCCGCAGCCGCTTTCAAGGCTCCTGCGGCCGAGCTGACCAACCGCATCGGCGGTGCGCTGGATCAGATCAAGGCACTGGAAAAGGAAATCGCTGCGCTCAAGGGCAAGCTGGCTTCCAGCCAGGGTGATGAGCTGGCCACGCAGGCTGCCGACGTCAATGGCGTCAAGGTGCTGGCAGCCAAGCTCGAAGGCGCCGATGCCAAGACCTTGCGCGACACCATGGACAAGCTCAAGGACAAGCTGGGCGCAGCCGTGATCGTGCTGGCTGCCGTGGACGGCGACAAGGTGCAACTGGCTGCAGGCGTGACCAAGGCTGAAACTGCCAAGGTCAAGGCCGGCGAGCTGGTGAACTTTGTGGCCCAGCAAGTGGGCGGCAAGGGCGGTGGCAAGCCCGATATGGCCATGGCCGGCGGCACTGATGCCGCAGCCGTGCCCGCAGCGCTGGCCAGCGTGCAGGCCTGGGTGGCCGAGCGCCTGTAAGCGCATCGGAAAAGGCAGCTGGGGCTGCCTTGACCCAAAACAAAACGCTCCTCAATGAGGAGCGTTTTTTATTGTTGGAGCGAACCCTTGGAAACTGGCATAACCCAAGTCGGAGACACCGAGGAAGGGCCTGGGCCGGCCGCGCCGCCCCGCACCGAGGGTGTCGTCCCCCTTTCCTTATCGCGAAGCGCGTAGAGAAAAGGGGGAAGGCGCAAAGCGCCTCAGGGGGCTACTTCTTCCTGAACACCAGGTCCCAGACGCCATGACCGAGGCGAATGCCGCGGTTTTCGAATTTGGTCAGCGGACGGTAGTCGGGCTTTTCGGCGTAGTTCTCGGCCGTGTTCTGCAGCATGGGTTCTGCGTTCAGCACTTCCAGGATCTGCACCGCATAGGGTTCCCAGTCGGTGGCGCAGTGGATGTAGCCGCCGGGCTTGATGCGAGCAGCCAGCTTGGCGATCAGCGGACTCTGGATCAGGCGGCGCTTGTTGTGCTTTTTCTTGTGCCAGGGGTCGGGGAAGAAGATGTGCACGCCGTCGATCGAGGCTTCGGGCAGCATGTTGTCGATGACTTCCACGGCATCGTGCTGGAGGATGCGGATGTTCTCGATCTCCTGCTCGCCAATGCGCTTGAGCAGCGCGCCCACGCCGGGCTCGTGCACTTCGCAGCACAGGAAATTATCGTCGGGGCGCACGCGGGCGATATGGGCGGTGGCTTCACCCATGCCGAAGCCGATCTCCAGAATCAGCTTGCCGTCGCGGCCATAGGCGGCAGCGGCGTCCAGAGGAGCCTTCTGGTATTGCAGCAGGAAGCGCGGACCCAGTTCTTCAAAAGCCTTGGCCTGGCCCGTGGTGGTGCGGCCGGCGCGGCGTACATAGCTCTTGATGGTCTTGGGATAGGCCACGCCTTCGGGCGCCTGGCCTTGGGATGCTGCGGATGCGTCAGCGGCTGGCACGTTTTCGGCCATATCGGTGGTAGGTGTTGGATTTGAAGAAGTCACGGGGCGATATTGTAGGTTTGGCGCCAGCACCGGACCCAGAAGTCCAGCGCCAAAGGCAAGGCGCTTGCGGGGCTTTCGCTGCTGGAGGATGCGGCTGCGGGCGCTTGTGGCAGGCCGAGCTGCTGCGCTGCGGCAGAAAGCACGGTCAGCGGCTGGCTGACATCCACGGCGGGTGCGCCATGCTGTTTGGAGAGCTTTTCTCCGTTTTCCATGCAGACCAGCGGCGTGTGCAGATAGCGCGGCTGGGTCAGACCAAGGGCGTGCTGCAGCACGATCTGGCGAGGGGTGTTGTCGGCCAGGTCTTCGCCGCGCACCACATCGGTGATGGCTTGCTCGGCATCGTCGACGACCACGGCCAGCTGGTAGGCCCAGAGCCCGTCCGCTCGGCGCAGCACAAAGTCGCCCACGCTGGCGAGCAGGTTTTGCTGCTGGGCGCCCAGACGTTGGTCCTGCCAGTGCAGCACGGGGCGCTTGCTTTCCAGGCAAGAGTGCCCGATTGCTATGCTTTGCGTAGCTGCTTGCGCTTGTTGGAAGGGTGTTTCGGGTTGATTCTCTTGTAAGTCATGTACCTGCTGCTCCAGCGCAAAGCGCCAGGCTCTGGCAGGCTTGCCCTGCAGGCCATGGCGGCAGGTTCCGGGGTAGGGCCGCTCCACATGGCGCTCGTGAGTCAGTCCCTGTGCCAGCCAGGCGGCTTCGATGTCCTTGCGCGTGCAGCCGCAGGGGTAGGCCATTTTTTGCGCCTGCAGCTGTTGCAGCGCTTTTTCATAGAGTGCATGGCGCTGCGACTGCCAGACCACGGGGGCATCGGAGTGCAGGCCGCAGGCGGCCAGCTGGCGCAGGATTTCCTGGTCGGCGCCAGCCTGGCAGCGTGGCGGATCGATGTCTTCGATGCGAATCAGCCAGCGTCCGTGGTGGGCGCGTGCATCCAGCCAGCTGGCCAGCGCCGCGACCAGAGAGCCGGCATGCAGCGGCCCGGTGGGAGAGGGCGCAAAGCGCCCGATATATGGCCCCGTGCAGGGAGCGCTGGAGGGGGGACGGGAGAGGGCCGCAGTCATGAGGGACGCCATCTTACGCCCCTTGACTGCGCGCAGTTGGCTCAGGCCAGGGCCAGCCCCATTTCCAGACCCGAGACAAAAGCGTCTTCCACCCGCATGCCTATGCACCAGTCCCCGCACAGGCTCAGGCCGACCGAGGGGTCGTGGCTGAACGGCCTGCCCAGGGGGGGCAGCGTCTGGGCATGCTGCCAGAGGTAGACGCTGGCATGGCGCGGCGCAACGCGGATGCCCGTGATCTCGCCGAAGGCCTTTTGCAGCTTGGCAAGCACGCGCGTGGCGTCGTCGTGGCGGTGCTCGTTGGACCACAGCGGGTTGGCATGAATCGTCCAGCGCTCGGTCTGGGCGCGGCCGGGTTTGGAGGACTCGCGGGCCACCCAGGCAACGCGCTCATGCGTGCTGCGTGCGGCATTCCACTGCGGGCCCAGTGTGGTCAGTCCGGCCTGCGCGGCCATGGGGTAGGACAGCGTCATGGCCCAGCAGGGGGCCATTTCCACAGGGGCCAGTGTCCTGGCCAGAGCCGCACCCTGAGGCGCGGTCTGCAGCAGCTGCGCGGCCACGGGCGCCGGCACGGCCAGCACCACGGCATCGAAGTCGGCAGCAATCTGCGGGCCGTGGTCTTCGGTATCCAGCATCAGGGACCATTGGTGGCGACTGTGGCTGCTGCCGCTGGCAATGTGGTGGCTCATGGCGCGCAGGGACTGGCCCAGATGCAGGCGTCCGGCATCCCATAGCGGCGCTGCCCAGGCCAGTGGCAGCGATTGCATATCGGGCATGCCGACCCAGTGGGTCTCGCGCACCGGCGTGTGCTTGTCGACTCTGCGGCCCTGGGCGTTGCGGGTCTGCACGCTGTTCAGGCTCCAGGCGCGCAAATTGCCGGGCGTGGTGTCCAGCACTTGCTGAAAGCGCGGATCGCGTACGGTGAAGAACTGGGCGCCGATGTCAAAGCTGCCGTAGGGGCCGCTGACCGAGCGCATGCGTCCGCCGGCCTGGGTCAGGCGCTCATAGACATGGACGTCGTGCCCGGCCTGCATCAGCGTGCGGGCACAGGCCAGACCTGCAATGCCCGCGCCGATGACGGCAATGCGCTTGGCGCCGGTATGCGGGGAAGGGGAAGAAGCGGAGGCAGTTGCGGACGCGCGAGTGCGGGAAGCATTCATGAAAAAGCCTTTTCGACACCGTTTGAGTTCTAGCGTAGCAGCTATCCAAAAGATAGCAAGTGCTGCTTGTGCTGAATTGTTGCAGCGCAACTCACTCTACACCTCCCGGATGTCGGCTGTGAGCCGCCGCAGCTTATTGGCGGTGATGGTTTTCCATGAGCGCCTTGCGCGTGGCCGGACTCTCGAGCTGCGTCAGCCACCATTGCAGCGCGCGCCCGGGCGTGCGGTGGGCCGGGCCGGGCCAGGCATAGTGCAGACGCAGATTGCGACTGGCGCGCTGCACCTGTCTTGTGACCAGCAGGCCGGCATCGAGATAGGCCTGAACCATGCCGCGTGGCAGAAAGCCGGCGCCAATGCCGCGTATCTGGGCCTCCAGCTTGGCCTGCATGCTGTCCACAGTAAGCACGTCCTGGCCGTTGACCAGGCCAAAGCTGGTGTTGCTGCGCACGCCCGAGTCGGCCACGGCCACCATGCGATGCTGCAGCAGCAATTCGTCGGACAGCGGCTCATCGAGTCTGGCCAGGGGGTGGTGGGGCGCGACGGCGAAGACGAAATCCATCTCCCCGATTTCGCGCGTCTGCAGCTCGGAGACATTGCTGGTGTTGACCGCCACTCCAATGGCCAGATCGGCATGGCCGCTGGTCAGCACTTCCAGTGTGCCGTTGAGAATGCCATCACGCAGCTTGAGCGTGGTGGGCGGGGTCAGCGCATAGAAGGCTTCGACCAGCTCGAAGATGGGCGTGCGGGCCACGGCCCCGTCGATGACGATGGTCAGCTGCGGCTCCCAGCCCGTGGCCACACGCTTGACGCGGTGCGCCACGGCGTCGATCTCCTGCAGCAGGCGGGCGCCTTCGCGCAGCAGGGCCTGGCCGGCCTCCGTGGCCTGGGCATGGCGCGAGCTGCGGTCAAACAGCAGCACATCGAGCGCATCCTCGATCTGGCGCACGCGGTAGGTCAGCGCACTGGGCACCAGGCCCAGGGAGCGCGCAGCGGCGGCAAAGCTGCCGGTTTCGGCAATGGCCTGCAGCATGGCCAGGCTGTCGGGGGTGAGCACATCGCGGGAGCTGGGCATGGTGAGATTGATGATTCAAACAGTTTGAATGATGCCATCAACGCCGTTCAGCCACAGCCTGGCAGGTGACTTCTACAGTAGAGCCCATAGAGACAGTCACTTGAACGAAAGGAAGCACACCATGATGACTCTGCGCAAATCCCAGGAACGCGGCTACGCCGACCACGGCTGGCTCAAGTCCTATCACAGCTTTTCGTTTGCCGGTTACTACGACCCGCGCCATATGGGGTTCGGCAATCTGCGCGTGATCAACGAAGACCGGATTGCCCCCGGCACAGGCTTTGGCTCGCACGGCCACCGCGATATGGAAATCATCAGCTATGTGCTCGAAGGTGCGCTCTCGCACAAGGACAGCATGGGCAATGAAACCCCCATCCTGCCTGGAGAGGTGCAGCGCATGAGCGCGGGCTCGGGGGTGGTGCACAGCGAGCAGAACTACGCCAAGGAGCAGACCACGCACTTTCTGCAGATCTGGCTGCTGCCCGCACGGACAGGTATCGAGCCAGGCTATGCCCAGAAGACATTCAGCGAGGCGCAAAAGCGTGGGCGTCTGTGTCTGGTGGCTTCACCCGACGGTGCCGAGGGTTCGGTGAGCATGAATGCCGATGCACGCCTGTATGCCGGTCTGTTCGATGCAGAAGAGGCTGCCGATGTGGCCCTGCCAGCCGGTCGCAAGACCTATGTGCACCTGGTGCGTGGCGAGCTGGACGTGAATGGACAAAAGCTGACAAGCGGCGACGCTGCACTTATTGAAAATGAGGAGCGCCTGCGCCTTGCCAATGGCCGGGCTGCGGAAGTTCTGGTGTTTGACCTGGAACCTTGAGTCTGACGATTTCAAGGCTTGTACTGATATGAACCAACGCGGCCCTGGGTCGCAATGACTGGAGTTTAAATGTTGAATCAATTGCGAAATCCTCTGGACCTGGTGGGCCGTGTGCTGATTGCCCTGCTGTTTCTGCCAGCAGGCATTCAGAAAATCAGTGGCTTTGCGGGCACCGTGGGTTACGCCGCATCGGCGGGCATGCCCATGCCCCAGGTGGCGGTGGCGGTGGGCCTGGTGATCGAGATCGTGGGCGGTCTGGCCATATTGTTGGGCTGGCATACGCGCTGCGCGGCCTTGATCCTGGGATTTTTCACGCTGATCGCCAGCTTCTTCTTCCATAACTTCTGGGGCGTGCCCGCAGAGGCCGCCATGATGCAGCAGCTGCTGTTCTGGAAGAACATCGCCGTGGTCGGGGGGCTACTTGGCTACGCCGCCCATGGGGCAGGCGCCTGGAGCGTGGACGGCCGCAAAGGCTGAAGCATGAGGCAGCGCAGGCTGAAAGTGCGCAAGCGGTCATAGCTTTGTTAAGCTAGCGCGCTCTCGAAAGACAAGGCCCGCCGGGTGTCAATCCGGCGGGCCTTTATTTGGCACAGATACAGGATGGCGCGGCGGATGGCTGCGCCGATGCAAGCAGGAAAGAAGAAATCATGAGCAATATCGTTGTGGTCTACCACTCAGGCTACGGCCATACCCAGCGCATGGCGCAATCCGTGGCCCAGGGCGCGGGCGCACAGTTGCTGGCCATCGACGCCGATGGCAATCTGCCCGAGGGCGGCTGGGAGCAACTGGCCGCGGCCGATGCCATCGTCTTCGGCGCGCCGACCTATATGGCTGCTCCGAGCTGGCAATTCAAGAAATTTGCCGATGCCTCGTCCAAGGCCTGGTTTGCCCAGGCCTGGAAGGACAAGCTGTTTGCCGGCTTTACCAACAGCGCGAGCGTGCAGGGCGACAAGCAGGTCACGCTCGATTATTTCTACCACCTGGCCATGCAGCATGGCGGCGTGTGGGTGGGACTGGGCCTGCTGCCTTCGAATACCAAGGCCGCCCAGCGCAACGATGTGAACTGGATGGGCAGTTTCTGCGGTGCCATGGCGCAGTCGCCCTCTGACTCATCGGCTGGCGAGATGGCCGGCGGTGACCTGGAAACCGCACGCCAGTTTGGCGAGCGCGTGGCCAAGGCCGCAGCACGCTGGGCCAGATAAGCGCTCAGCTCAGTTGGGTGCTATCCAATTCAAAGCGGCTAGCGCTAGTCCTGCATAGGTTTCAGTGATGAATGTTTCTGAAATTTAGCCTGAGTCAGCGCTAGCTGCTTAGTTTTTGATAGTGGCGTTGAGCACCATCTTGGCGCTGCTTACTCCGCGTCCTGTTCCATCAGATGCTTTTTGATGGGGCGGGGGTGAACCAGCTCGGTGCGCGACAGATCGGTGCCCAGCGAGTCGCGACCGTCAAAGACGAAGCAGCTGCCGTCGTAGAACTTGCCGTCGGTCTCCTCGAAATATTTGAGGATGCCGCCTTCGAGCTGGTAGACGTTTTCGATGCCTTCGTCCTGCATGAGGATGGCGGCCTTTTCGCAGCGGATGCCGCCAGTGCAATAGCTGACCACGGTCTTGCCGGCGAATTCGTCCTTGTGCTGGCGCAGTGCGGGCGGGAATTCGGTGAACTTGCTCAGGCGCCAGTCGATCGTGCCGGCAAACGCACCTTCGTCCACTTCGTAGTCGTTGCGCGTGTCCAGCGTCACCACCTCGCGGCCCTCGTCGTCATGGCCTTGCTCCAGCCAGCGGCGCAGCGTGGCCGGGCTGACCGATGGCGCACGGCCATGGGCGGGTCGAATGGCGGGATGATCCATGCGGATGATCTCGTTCTTGACCTTGACCAGCATTTTGCGAAAGGGCACGGTCTCGGACCAGCTTTCCTTGGGAGCCAGGTCGGCAAAACGCGGGTCTTGCTTCAGCTGGTCCACAAAGCTGCGCACGGCCTCGGCTGGGCCGGCAAGGAAAAAGTTGATGCCTTCTTCGGCCAGCAGCACCGTGCCCTTGAGGCTCAGGTCATGCGCACGCTCCAGCAGCGTCTGGCGCAGCTGGTCGGCGTCGGGCAGGGGCGTGAATTTGTAGCAGGAGATGTTGAGTATGTCGGCCACGTCGATATCCGGGGGGGCGGCCGCGCGGCTGCTGCATCGACGGTGATGCAGCTCAGACCGGGGCCGTCAGCTCTGCCTTGATTTTATTGGACAGCTGTGCCACTGCGAGGGATGCGGGTGCTCCGGGCATGGCCTGCAGCAGCAGCTGGCGGCGCATCACGGCCTCGCGCACGGCGGAGTCGACCGGAATATCGCCCCAGTGGGTCAGCTGCAGCGGCTGGCCGGACTCGGTGGTCACGAAGCGGTTGAGCACCTGCTGCAACTGGCCCGTGATGGCGCGGCCATCGCCGGGGCGTTGCGCCTGGTTGATGACCAGACGGATCTGCTGGCGCTTTTGCTGCAGGGCCAGCACCTTGATGGCGGCGTAGGCATCGGTCAGCGAAGTGGGCTCGGGCGTGGCCACGACCAGCACTTCGGTTGCCAGAGAGACGGAGAACAGCACCACATCCGAGATGCCGGCACCGGTGTCGAGCAGGATGATGTCGTAGCGCGGGCGCAGCAACTCCACCGTGCGCATGAACTGGGAACGAATCTCGGGGGTGAGGCGCGAGTACTCGATCATGCCCGAGCCTGCCAGCAGCACGGAATAGCCGCCCGGCGTGGTCAGAATGGCATCTTCCAGCGTGGAGCGACCCGTGAACACATCGTGCAGCGTGACCTTGGGGTAGAGATTGAGCACCACATCCAGATTGGCCAGGCCCAGGTCCGCGTCCAATACCAGCACGTTGAAGCCATGGCGCGTCAGCGCAGCAGCCAGATTGGCCGAGACGAAAGTCTTGCCGACACCGCCTTTGCCGCTGGTGACGGCAATGATGTGGGCCTGCTTGTTGCGGCCAGGCGCCCGCAGGGCATCTTCCATGGATATATGAGCGGGCAAAGTAGGGTGAGGGGCCAAGGTGTCCATCGTCTCAAGGCGTTATGACCTGGCTTGCGGCGTCGGTGTTTACGTCTGGTGCTGTATTGTCAGAGACATTTTCCTCTAACGAAGCGGCAGGCAAAGGGCTGAAAAGCAGGCTTTTTTCCTCGGCACTCACCGTACTGTCGGGCGGATCCTCCACGCAGACGCAGTTGCGTCCCGCCGATTTGGCCAGATAGAGCTGGCGATCGGCACGCTCGGTCCACAGTTGCGCCGTGCTGCGAATCCATTGCTGGGCGTAGACCCCGCCGATACTCACAGTGATCTTCAGCGACTGGCCAGAGGACAAAGCGATGGAGTTGCTTTCGATGGCCTGGCGCAAGCGCTCGGCGACCGCGCGGCCCTGATGCGCAGGGCACACCGGAAGCACTATGGCGAATTCTTCACCACCGAAGCGCGCCAGGGTGTCCATGGGGCGAATGATTTCGGACAGGGTCTGTGCCACGGATTGCAGCACCATATCGCCAGCAATATGACCGTGCTCGTCGTTGATCTGCTTGAAATGGTCGATGTCCAGCATCAGCAGCAGTGCGGTTTCTCCGGAGCGGGCCACGCGGTCGATTTCGCGCTCGATCACGGAGCGGAAATGGCGTCGGTTGGCCAGCCCCGTGAGGGGGTCGCGCAAAGACAGTGCGCACAAGCCATCAATGAGTGCTTGCAGGTAATGGGTGGGAGTGTCAGTGGGCAGACGGTTATCGCTACCGCCCGCGCGAGTCACCAGATTGTGTGCGGTGGCAAGGCGCAGATCGCGCAAAAACACGGATTGGTGGGGGGCGGATGAAGTCACGACAAACTATCAATGATGACCGTCAGTGTAGCAGCGACCCCTAGCTTTTTGTGGATGTAGGCTTTTCGTCAGCGTTGATCCGGGTCAGTTCTGTGGGGAAATTGCCAAGCGTTCGCAGAAAGTCGGCATCCGTGCGATAGAGCCTGATGGGGCTGCCTTCCTTGTGCAGCAGTCCGGCGCGTTCCAGTCTTTGCTCGGCCGGCAACTTCAATCCCACCACGTGCAGCAGACCGCCGCGCAATGCGACCAGGCGTTCCAGTCGGGCAAATGTTTCGACTCCGGTGATGTCTATGCTGTTGATGGACTGCATCAGCAGTGCCAGGTCTTTGGCCTGGGGCGTTTGCTGCAGGGCATCGGCCGCGTAGCGCTCAAGTGCCGTGGCCGTGGCAAAGTCCAGGTCTGCATCCATGCGCAGAGCCACGACTTCAGGTGCCAGGGGCGGCAATTGCCAAAGCAGGCGGCTGCGCAGGCTGCCGTCGGGATGCTCGCCGACCTCGATGATGCGCGGGTGCAGATGGTGATAGAGGTAGTAAGCCTGGCTGAGCATGATGCCCGCGAACACACCCCAGTACATGCGCGGGGCGGTGACGATGGTCAGCACCAGCGTGGCGACGCTGATGCAGGCTTCGACCTTGGAGATCCTGAAAAGCTTGAGAATCGCGCTGGGCTTGACCAGGTTGAGCACGGCGGTGATCACGATGGCAGCCAGCGTTGCCTGGGGCACATGGTAGAGCCAGGGAATGAACCAGAGCACGACCACGACCACCAGCAAAATGGAAAAGACGTTGGCATAGCCGGTCCTGGCACCTGCGAGCAGATTGACGGCAGAGCGTGAGAAAGATGCGCTGGTGGCAAAGCTGCCGAACAGGCCGGCGCTGATCTTGGACAGGCCCTGGGCGATCAAATCCTGGTTCTCGTTCCAGCGCGTGCCGGCCTGCTGATGCTCGACCTGGGCGCTCGAGGCAGTTTCCAGAAAGCTGACCAGGGAGATGACCAGCACGGGCATGACCAGGGCGCCGAACTGCTCCCAGTCCAGCATGCCGGGCCATTGGAAGCTGGGCAGTCCCGCAGGCAGGTGGCCGATCACGGCTCCGCCCGCATCGGCGAAGCCCGTGAGCCAGCTGATGAACCCGCTCAGACCGATGATGAAAATGGCCGAGGGAAAAGCAGGACGCCATTTCTTGGCCAACATCAGCAAGCCCATGCTGACCAGACCGTAGGCGATGGATTGGATGCTGAACAGATAGATGGACGGCGAATGCCAGACGGTGGACCAGTCAGCGCGCATGCCCAGCAGGGTGGGCAGCTGCGAAGCCAGAATCAGCAGCGCAGCAGCCTGGGTAAAACCTGCCAGTACCGGCGAGGTGACCAGATTGAGCAGCCAGCCCGCGCGTACCACGCCCAGACTCCATTGAACCAGGCCCGACAGAATGGCCATCCATGCAGCGAGCACCACCCACTGGGCCGAACCCGGTTCGGCCATGCCGGTCAGAGAGGCGCCGATCAGCAAGGCGCTCAGCGCCGTCGGCCCCACGCCCAGGCGGGGCGACGGACTGAAGAGGATGGCCACCGCAGCAGGAATGATGGAGGCATAGATGCCAGTAATCAGCGGCATGCCCGCCAGCGCGGCGTAAGCCACGCCCTGGGGCAGCAACATCAGGCCCACGGTCAAGCCGGCCCAGAACTCGCCGCGCAGCAGGCCGAAAGTCGGTTTGGGCCAATTAAGAAAGGGCAGCCATCGGGCCAGGGATTGCATGGAAGTCATGATTGCGGCGAACTAAATCGTCTGCAAGCTTAGTCGGGCTTTGTTGTGCAGGGATTAAAACAGGACGAGGCTGCGACCTTGGCCGAGCGGGACGCCTTGTTCCAAAGTGACTCGAGGCGTTGTTCGAACCGGGCCCGCATGGCAGCGATGGCGGCAAGGGTGTCGGCGGATGGCCGATGAGTCCGGAAGGGGTCGCCCGCCAGATCCGTGCCCTGCCATGCGACCGGGTGGGTCGTTGGCTGCTTGTGAATGATGTTCACGTTGAAATCGACTCGAAGACAGAAAAAACGACGCCAGCTGCTATGGTTTTCAATGCTGGCACCGTGTTTCATCCTAGCACGCAGCCCGCGCATATGCCGGGGTGCGCACCAGTTTCGGGGCGGCAGCGGCCATAAAAAAGAGAGGCTCATGGCCTCTCTTTGCACCTTGCGGTGCGGTGCGCGCGGTGGCTGAGCCACCTGTTGTCTATCAGTTGCCCAGGTTGCGAATCGCCTCGGGAGTGTACTGGCTGGGCTTGAGGTCGTCCTTGCCCAGAATCGGTGCCTTGGGGCGCTCCTGGACCAGATTCATGCTCACATAGGAGCCGGCATTCAGGTCATAGTAGAACGATGTGCCCGCATGCCATTTCTTGATGTCGTAGGCATAGTAGTAATTGATTTCACCGTGCTGCCACAACTGGCCGCGTGCGTCGTAGAAGTCGCCCGAGACGGCGTGACCGGTGTCTTCGTCGATGAACATCACACGCTTGGAGTACAGGTGACGGAAGCCGGGCTTGAGCTTGCCCTCCAGTACCCAGACGCGGCGCAGTTCATAGCGGGTGTAGGCAGGGTTGGGATGACCGGGCTTGAGCAGATCGGCGTATTTCATCTGCTGGTTGATGCGGAAGGTGTTCGCAGGAATGAACATCTCGCGCTTGCCGTGCATGGTCCACTCGTAGCGCTCGGAGCCGCCGTTGAACAGGCGCTCGGAGTCGATGGTCGCCTTGCCGCTGGTGCCGGGGGAGGGCTGGTCATAGCCGAACTCGGGCAGTTGGCGCACGCGGCGAGTGCCGGGATCGTAATTCCAGGCCAGGCGCTTGTCCGTGCCGAAGTTCATGGGCTCGATGGACAGAATCACTCCGCCTTTTTCGCGCTCGGGCAGGATGGAGAAATTGGTCACATAAGCGTATTTGCCTTCGTTGGGCTTGCCCAGATTTTCCTTGGAGTCATAACGACTGAGCTGGATATAGCTGGTGCGGCCCCAGGCGATATCGCCGCTTGCGCCCACCAGTGCCATGTCGCGTTCCACCTCTTCGGTGCTGGCGCGGCTGGGCATGAGGTTGTTCCATAGCAGTTCCAGGCCGGTCTTTGGAATGGGGAAGGGCAGAGCGCCCATGAAGCCCTTGACTCCATTGCCGTCGTTGACTACCTCGGCTTCCAGTGCATTGCGCTTGATGACGGCGCAGATGTCGTCGTCATAACGGAAGTCGCGGTGGCCCGGATAGACGGGAATGCGCATGGTGGTGGGGAACTTGGCGAGTAGCGCCTTCTGGCCGGCGCTGAGCTTGTCGCCATATTGCGCCATGTTGGCGGCCGTGATTTCGAACAGCGGCTTTTCGTTGGCGTAGATATCGGGCTGGAACTGTCCCACTGACTTGGTGAACTTCACGCCGGGAGGAACGCCCAGGATCTTGCCCGTGAATGGCGGGATGCTGCCGTCGGCATTGCCGGCTTTGATGGCGCCGGTGCAGGTCAGCTCCTTGCCCAGCTTGTCGGCTTCCGTGGCGGGAACCTTGGCACAGGCGGCTCCTGCGCTCAGCAAACCTATGCACAGCATCAGTGCTGTGCTCATCGTCTTTTGTTGCATTGCTCTTGTTTTCCTAGTGAAAAAACCTTGCAGGCCGTTGCCTGTGAGCATTTATTCTTCAGATATTTGTCATGACATGAATCGTCTGTTGGGACTAATCGACGGCATTCGAGGCAGTCCCAGGACGCAAAAAAGGCAGCGCCGTTGCCGGCGCTGCCTTGGGTGGGATCAAAAATGACTAGGTATTAACGCGAGCCGTTCAGATCCATTTCCGAGTATTTGACGATCTTGGTGCCTTTGACCCATTTGTAGCCAAACCAGATGACCAGGAAGAGAGGCAGGCCGATATAGGTGGCGATGGCACCGACCCAGTCGATCTGGTCCTTGATCAGGTTTTCATAGTTCTGGCCCAAGGTGATGATCAGGCACAGCACAAAGGCGAAGATGGGGCCGAAGGGGAAGGCCGCTGCCTTGTAAGGCAGCTGGTTCATATCGTAGTTCTGCACTTCGCAGCCCTTGCGGAAACGGTAGTGGCTGATGGCAATGCCCAGCCAGGCGACAAAGCCGCACATGCCGGACAGATTCAGCAGCCAGATGTAGACGACTTCGGGGCTGAAGATATTGGTCAGAAAGCACAGGGCGGCAATCACGGTGGTGGCGATCAATGCCAGCACGGGAACGCCACGCGTGTTGACCTGGGCAAACAGCTTGGGCGCCATGCCCTGCTTGGCCAGCGCATACAGCATGCGGGTGGAGGCATACATGCCGGAGTTGCCGGCCGACAGCACGGAGGTCAGCACCACGGCGTTCATCACGGCAGCGGCACCCAGCAGGCCGGCACGTTCGAACACCAGTGTGAAGGGGCTGACGGCGATATCGCCCAGATCGTTGCGCAGCAACTTGGGATCGGTATAGGGAATCAGCAGGCCGATGATGAGGATGGCAAAGACGTAGAACAGCAAAATGCGCCAGAACACCTTGCGCACGGCCTTGGGCACATTCTTGGCGGGATCTTCGGATTCGCCGGCAGCGATGCCGATCAGCTCCGTGCCCTGGAAGGAAAAGCCCACCACCATGGCCACGCCGATCAAGGCTGCAAAACCACCCGCAAACGGCGCGTCGCCTGTGCTCAGGTTGGCGATATTGCCCCAGATACCGTCAGGCGCGCCGCCTTGCAAAATACCGAAGATCATCAGCACGCCGATGGCGATGAAGACCAGCACCGTTGTGACCTTGATGGCGGCAAACCAGAACTCGGACTCGCCAAAGCCCTTGGCGGACAGTGCATTCAGGCCGAACATCAGTGCCAGAAACAGTGCACTCCACAGCACGCCGTTGGTGCCGGGGAACCAGTAGGCCATCACCAGCTGCGCCGCAACCAGGTCCACGGCAATGGTCACGGCCCAGTTGTACCAGTAGTTCCAGCCTAGGGCGAAGCCAAAGCCTTCATCCACGTACTTGGCGCCATAGGTGGCAAAAGAGCCGGAGACTGGCATGTGTGCAGCCATCTCGCCCAGACTGGTCATCAGGAAATAGACCATCAGGCCCACAATCATGTAGGCCAGCAATGCGCCGCCGGGGCCTGCTTGCGAGATGGTTGCGCCAGAGGCGACAAAAAGGCCGGTGCCGATGGAGCCGCCGATGGCGATCATCGACATATGTCGGGCCTTGAGGGAACGGTGCAAGCCACCGTTGTCAGTTTTTGCTTGGCTATCGCTCATGAGAGATATTGGTTTTTTGCGGATCATGAAGCCTTGGCGGTCCTGGCTGGTAAAAGCCTGGGCCCCATGCCCGTTTGTTGCGCCCTGATATCAGGAGTCCCCGGGTATCAACGCGGTCAGCGTGAACGGCGATGACATGCATCGTGCTCAGTGGCTTCCGATAGGGTGCAGATTGTGAGCGATTTGCGCATGAGCCGTACAGCGTGAGCTGTGGATTAGGGCAGCCATGGCTTGAATCGATATCTAAGTGTTTGATATTTCAGAATTAATGACTGGATCAGGAATTCCAAAAAATATCCTTAAATCTTCGTCAAATCGTCGACGAGAGCGGCTTCATACTTGGCGTGCATTCGGCATGGCTCTGTCTATTTGATTGTTTTATTGTCAATTTCGTCAAAAATAAATGCCGAAATGTCAATGTTGGTTGTCGATAGTTTCTATCTTGAGATGAAAAAAGCTGCCAGCCAATGGTTATCAAGGACTGGCAGCTTCTTTTTTGATAGTGAACTGTGTGCGGTCAGTCCGTCCGGCCTCCATCAGCTGAGCAGCAAGGCGTCATCCGCGAGCTTCTCGCCACGTACCTTCTCGAACATATGCAGCAGGTCGGGCACGTCCATTTTGGAGCGCTCTTCGCCGCTGACGTCCAGCACCACATTGCCCTGGTGCAGCATGACGGTACGCGTGCCCACATCCAGCGCCTGGCGCATGCTGTGCGTCACCATCATGGTGGTCAGATTGGCTTCCTGCACGATGCGTGCCGTCAGCTGCAGCACAAAGTCCGCGGTGCGCGGGTCAAGAGCGGCCGTGTGTTCGTCCAGCAGCAGAATGCGCGAAGGCTGCAGCGCCGCCATCAGCAGGCTCACGGCCTGGCGCTGTCCGCCCGAGAGCAGACCGATGCGGTCGGTCAGGCGATTTTCCAGACCCAGGCCCAGCGTGGCCAGACGGTCGCGGTACAGCTCGCGATTGCTGGCCTTCACTGCCTTGGACAGGCCGCGGAGGTTGCCGCGCTCGTGCGCCAGCGCCATGTTCTCTTCGATGGAAAGGTCTTCACAGGTGCCGGCCATGGGGTCCTGAAACACGCGGGCCACCTGCTTGGAGCGGGACCATACCGGCATGCGCGTCATGTCGATGCCGGCAATTTCGATCTTGCCCTTGTCCACGCTCTGGTCGCCCGAGACGCAGTTCAGAAATGTGGACTTGCCTGCGCCGTTGGAGCCGATGACGGTCACGAACTGACCGTCGGGGATGGACAACGACAGGCCGCGCAGGGCGCGGGTTTCGATCGGCGTGCCGGGATTGAAGGTGAGTTCGAGGTTTTGTGCGTTCAGCATGATGTATTCCGATCAGTCACTGAGGGCGCAGCATTTGTTAGTGCTGCAGTTCCTTGGCGAGAGGGCCAGCAAGGGC
Organism: Comamonas sp. NyZ500; assembly: GCF_016772095.1. NCBI lineage: Bacteria > Pseudomonadati > Pseudomonadota > Betaproteobacteria > Burkholderiales > Comamonadaceae > Comamonas > Comamonas sp. NyZ500. Next base: position 67,126 of record NZ_JAEIJE010000015.1, read on the forward strand.
CGCCCCGCAGCAAAGGCCATCGTCCCCCTTGGGGGACGCGGCAAAGCCGCTCAGGGGGTTACTTTCTTTTCAGCTTCTTCTTGATTTGCGGAATCACCAGTGCGATGGTCACCAGCACTGCCGTCACCAGATTCAAGTCCTGTGCCTTGAGGCCGATGGCATCGATATTGAGGGCCGCAGCGATGAAGAAGCGGTAGACCACGGCGCCGAGCACCACGGCCAGCGTGGCCCAGATGATCTTGCGCGAGGGCAGGATGGTCTCGCCCACAATCACGGCCGCCAGACCGATGACGATGGTGCCGATGCCCATGGAGATGTCGGAGCCGCCCTGCGTCTGCACGAACAGCGCTCCGGCCAGCCCGACCAGGCCATTGGAAATTGCCATGCCCAGCAGAATCATGGCGCCGGTGTTGACGCCCTGGGCGCGGGCCATGCGGGCGTTGGAGCCCGTGGAGCGGATGGCCAGACCACGTTCGGTGGCAAAGAACCAGTCCAGAGCCAGCTTGGCCACGATGACGAAGCCCAGCATGATGAGAGGGCGCATCACATAGTCGTCAATGTTCGCCGGCTGCAGCATGGTGAACAGCGTGGGTTCGTTGATCAGCGGCACATTGGGGCCTCCCATGATGCGCAGGTTGACCGAGTACAGGCCGATCATCATCAGGATGGAGGCCAGCAGGTCCATGATCTTGAGCTTGACGTTGAGCCAGCCTGTGATGAAGCCCGCCACGGCACCGGCTGCCGTGCCGGCCAGCGTGGCCAGCCAGGGGTTGGTGCCCGTGGAAATCAGAATGGCGCACACCGCACCGCCAAGGGGAAAGCTGCCGTCGACCGTCAGATCGGGGAAACGCAGCAAGCGAAAGGAGATGAAGACGCCCAGCGCCACCAGGCTGAAGATCAGGCCAATTTCAATGGCACCGAGGATGGAAAATAGAGACATAGAGAGAGCGACAGGCGCGGCAAACGTCTAAAAAAATCGGCAGGGCCATGTTGCCACGGCACCTGCCGCTGTGCTGGCACCGCCTGAGAGCGGCAGTGCTGGCGACAGGGAGTGGATTACTTGACCACGGTAGCGGCGGACTTGATCAGCGCGTCGGACAGCTTCACGCCTTGCTTTTCAGCGGCGCCGGGGTTCACGAACAGTTCCATCTTGGTAGAGACTTCGGGCTTGATGTCGCCGGGCTTCTCGCCCTTGAGAATGCGCACCACCATGCGGCCGGTCTGCTCGCCCAGATCGCGGTAGTTGATGCCGTAGGCGGCCACGGCGCCGCGCTTGACGGAGTCGGTGTCAGAAGCCACCAGAGGAATCTTGGCGTCCTGGCCAACCTTGACCAGCGATTCATAGGCCGACACCACGTTGTTGTCGGTGTTGGTGTAGATCACGTCCACCTTGCCCACCAGCGAGCGTGCGGCGCTGGAGACGTCCACCGAGCGGGGAGCCGCAGCAGTCACCAGAGTCCAGCCCATCTTGGGCAGCAGGGCCTGCAGTTCCTTCACGACCACGGCGGAGTTGGCTTCACCGGGGTTGTAGACCATGCCGATGCGCTTGGCATTGGGCACGACCTGCTTGACCAGATCCATCTGCTTGTCCAGGGCCAGCAGGTCGGAAACGCCGGTCACATTGTTCTTGGAGGGTTCCCAGCTGGCGACCAGCTTGGCGGCCACGGGGTCGGTCACGGCAGAGAACACGACAGGCACGGTCTTGGTCGACGCGATCACGGCCTGGGCGGAAGGCGTGGCGATGGCGACGATGGCATCGGGCTTGTCACCCACGAACTTGCGCGCGATCTGGGCAGCCGTACCGGTATTGCCCTGTGCACTCTGGTACTGCCACTTCAGGGACTTGCCTTCTTCGTAGCCGGCTGCCTTCAGGGCATCCTTGACGCCGTCGCGCACCGCATCCAGGGCGGGGTGTTCAACAATGGCGGTCACGGCCACGGACTTGGTATCGGCGGCATAGGCACCCGACATGGCGGAAATTGCCAGGGCCAGTGCGCCCATGCGGGCCAAGGACAGCTGCTTCATGTGTATCTCCAGCGTTTGTTGTGTGTTGCAGGTGAATTAAGACGGCAGTGCGTGATGCGCGTCGCCTCGCGGCAAAGTCTACTGCACCGATCTGGCTGTCTTCGCGATTGAGATAACCTTGTTTATCCCTATACGATGATCGCGAAAAAATGGCATGAAAGCTGCGCAAAGCGCTAATTGGCAGGAGTTAGTGTGTGTGGAAGCAGGGCTATGGCGCGCAATATTGCGTTGAGTGGTGCCTGATTTTGGTTTTGTGCCGCATTTTTCCTGCGCCTGATGCGATATGGGCAGGCATATTGATGCAATTGCCTGTTTTTTGAACATGGCTCTTTCTGCGCCGTCAAGCGATCTTCAATGAGTGATTCGCGGCGATTGCGGTGGCATGCGTTTTTTCTGTGATGCTGCAAATTTGTGGACATTTGGCGGCCTGCGTTGCTAAAAACATTCAGCCCATGAAAAAAGCCTGCCCAGCAATGGCTGGCGCAGGCTTTGTGGCGCAGCATCCGGAGCAGCGGCTGCCGAATGCAATCGCGGACGTGTTACATGCCTGAGTAGTTGGGGCCGCCGCCGCCTTCGGGTGTCACCCAGACGATGTTCTGTGTCGGGTCCTTGATGTCGCAGGTCTTGCAGTGCACGCAGTTCTGTGCATTGATCTGCAGGCGCTGCTTGCCGGCATTGGCTTCGTCCTCGACGAATTCATAGACGCCTGCGGGGCAGTAGCGCTGCTCGGGACCGGCGAACTTGGTCAGGTTCACGTCGACAGGAACGCTGGCGTCCTTGAGGGTCAGGTGAGCTGGTTGGTTCTCTGCATGATTGGTGCTGCTGATGAACACGCTGGAGAGACGGTCGAAGGTCAGCTTGCCATCGGGCTTGGGATACTCGATGGGCGTGCAATCGGCCGCAGGCTTCAGATAGGCATGGTCGGGCTTGTTGCGATGCAGCGTCCAGGGGATGTTGCCGCGCAGAACGAACTGCTCCAGGCCGTTCATGATCGAGGCGGTGGTCAGGCCCTTCTTGAACCAGGCCTTGAAGTTGCGTGCCTTCCACAGCTCCTCATACAGCCAGCTGTTCTCGAACGCATAGGTGTAGGCGGTCAGTTCGTCGCTCTGGCGACCTGCGACGATGGCGGCGTAGGCAGCTTCTGCGGCCAGCATGCCGGTCTTGATCGCGGCATGGCTGCCCTTGATGCGGCTGACGTTGAGGAAGCCGGCTTCGCAGCCCACCAGCGCGCCGCCGGGGAAGACAAAGCGGGGCAGGCTGGAGATACCACCGGCCGTGATGGCACGGGCACCGTAGGAGATACGCTTGCCGGGCTTGATGCCATTGGCTTCGTCGCCTTCCAGGTAGTAGCGGATATTGGGATGGGTCTTCCAGCGCTGCATCTCCTCGAATGGAGACAGATAGGGGTTGGAGTAATCCAGGCCGGTGATGAAGCCCAGTGTGACCAAATTGTCTTCCAGGTGATAGAGGAAGGCACCGCCGTAGGTGTCGCTCTTCATGGGCCAGCCTGCGGTGTGCAGCACCATGCCGGGCTTGTGACGCTTGGGGTCGATTTCCCAGAGTTCCTTGATGCCCAGACCGTAAGTCTGCGGGTCGCGGTTGGCGTCCAGGGAGTACTTGGCGATGATCTGCTTGCCGAGGTGGCCGCGCGCACCTTCGGCAAAGATGGTGTACTTGCCGTGCAGCTCCATGCCCAGCTGGAAGTCGCCTGTGGGCTCGCCTTCCTTGCTGATGCCCATATTGCCGGTGGCCACGCCCTTGACGGAGCCGTCTTCGTTGTAGAGCACTTCGGCCGCGGTGAAGCCGGGGAAGATTTCCACACCCAGGGCTTCGGCCTGCTCTGCCAGCCACTTGGTGACAAAGCCCAGGCGCACGATGTAGTTGCCTTCGTTATGAAAGCACTTGGGCAGCAGCCAGTTGGGCGTGCGCAAGGAGCTCTTCTCGCCGAGGAAGACCATGGCGTCTTCGGTCACCGGCTGGTTCAGGGGAGCACCCTTTTCCTTCCAGTCGGGGATCAGCTCGGTCAGCGCGCGAGGATCCATGATGGCGCCAGACAGCGTGTGTGCGCCGGGCTCGGAGCCTTTTTCCAGCACGACTACGGAGACATCCTGACCTTTTTCGGCCGCCAGTTGCTTGAGGCGAATGGCAGTGGCCAGGCCACCGGGGCCACCGCCCACCACCACCACGTCATATTCCATGGCCTCTCGCGGGCCGTACTGGGCCAGGATCTCTTCGTTTGTCATCGGGAAAGTCTCGCTTGATATTGGATTGGGAAAACTGGCGTGCGCGGCCTTGGCAGGTGCGTCTGCAAAAACCGCGATGCGGGCGATTCTATGCTGACAGCCCGGCACGACCGTGCAGATTTGGCGACAGCGCATCAATCGGTGTTGCGGCAAAGTCCATAGGCTAGTGATCGCCCCAGGGCGTGCCATCCCTCAAAGAAACTAGAACAAGGTGGTGATGCAGTTGCAAATCTCGTTCAATCAGGAGACATACCGGCATGAAAATCGAGCTGCCAGAGCTGAAGAAGCAGGTCTATGAAACGCGCTTTCCCGTACGCTGGGGCGATATGGACGCCATGGGGCATGTGAACAACGCCCAGTACTTTCGCTATCTGGAAACTGCGCGCATCGACTGGATGCGCGGCATGGGCCTGAATCCGGACCCCGCGGGGCAGGGGCCGGTCATCGTCAACGCCTTTTGCAATTTCTATCAGCAGCTTGCGTATCCCGACGAGGTGCTGCTCAAGATGTTTGTCAGCGATCCCGCGCGCACCACCTTTGAGACCTGGGCCACCATGGAGCGTGTGGCGCAGCCGGGAGTCATCTGCGCCGCTGGCGGAGGCACGGTGATCTGGGTGGATTTCCCCCGGCAGAAAGCCGCTGCGCTGCCGGACTGGATACGTTCGGCAGTAACGGCCTGAGTCCTGTTCGGAATTCCGTACATCAATCCAGATGTCGTCCGGAAAACCGATTGCGGTTATGCAAAAAAGTATTTTGAATATAAGCAAATCAAAGACTTGGACGTGATTTTTTGGCTGGCACGGTATGTGCTTAAAGGACGGCACGCCGCTTCACTGCGGCTGACCAAGTGAGACTGGGGCTGGACCTTGCTGACGAAACCTCGGTTCCGTCGGCGGTCCGTCTCGGTTTGTTGTCGCTGCCGGAACCCGGTGCCTTCAAGGCCTGGATTGAGGCAGCGGCTCAAACAACGCATACCAAGATTCCAAGAAATGAAATCCAACCGCCTGACCATCATGGTTCTGCTGGCCATGGTTCTGGGTGTGGTTGTGGGCTATCTCGTCCACGCCAACGCCGCGACACCGGAGACAGCCAAAGACATTGCCGGCTATTTCGGCATTCTCACCGACGTATTTCTGCGCATGATCAAGATGATCATTGCGCCCCTGGTGTTTGCCACGCTGGTGGCGGGGCTGGCCAATATGGGCGATGCCGGCTCTGTGGGCCGCGTGGGTGGTCGTGCGCTGGGCTGGTTTATCGCGGCATCGTTCTGCTCGCTGTTTCTGGGTCTGGTTTTTGCCAATGTGTTGCAGCCCGGCCACGGCCTGACGGTGGAGCTTCCCACGAATGCCGAGAGCCTGGGTCTGAAGACCGGTGCGCTGAATTTCAAGGATTTCATCACCCATGTCTTCCCCAAGAACATCTTCGAGGCCATGGCCACCAATGAGGTGTTGCAGATCCTTGTGTTCGCGCTGTTCTTCGGTATCGCTCTGGGCTACCTGAACCATCAGAAAAAGCACATGCTGGTCGATCTGATGGAAGAGACCTCGCATGTCATGCTGCGCGTGACCGAGTACGTGATGCGCTTTGCGCCCGTGGGCGTGTTCGGCTCTGTCGCCGGCACCATTGCCACCCACGGACTGGGCATGCTGCTGGTGTTCGGCAAATTCCTGCTGGGCTTCTATATTGCGCTGGCCGCGCTGTGGGTGCTGCTCATCGGTGCCGGCTATCTGGTGCTGGGCAAGGATGTCTTCCGTCTGCTGTCGCTGATTCGCGGCCCGGTGCTGGTGGGCTTTTTCACGGCCAGCAGCGAATCCACGCTGCCCAAACTCATGGAACAGCTGGAAAAATTCGGCATCAAGCCACGTATCACAGGCTTTGTGCTGCCTCTGGGTTACTCGTTCAACCTCGATGGCTCCATGATCTACACCACCTTCCTGGCCATCTTCATCTCTCAGGCCTATGGCATCGAGATGTCGCTGACCGCGCAGCTGACCATGCTGCTGGTGCTGATGATCTCCAGCAAGGGCATTGCCGGCGTGCCTCGTGCTTCGCTCGTGGTGGTTGCCGCCGTGCTGCCCATGTTCGGTTTGCCGGAAGCGGGCATCCTGCTGATTCTGGGTATCGACCATTTCCTGGACATGGGCCGTACATTGACCAATGTGCTGGGTAATGCCATTGCCACGGCCGTGGTTGCCAAATGGGAAGGCGACGAAGAGCAGGAGTCGTGCGCAGATCTGGCTGTCGAGCCACAGCTGATGCCCGAGCCCATTCGCGCCCGAGCCTGATCGTCCCCTTGCCCGGATTCCTGTCCCCTGCGGTGTCGGGCGCTGCTACCATGGTTCGCACCATGTTAGCTTTCCTGCCTCCGCGCCTGCGTGCTGTTTTGCTGATCCTGCTCTGGCTGGCTGCAAGCAGCCTGGGGGGCTGGCTGGGCTATCAGGGCTTTGTCAAGATCGGTCTCGAGACCGTGGTGGCTGCCGGCAACAACCGCCTCGATCTCTATGCTGCCAGCCTGCGGCGCGAGATCGACAAATTTGCCTTTCTCCCCGATGTAGTGGCCCTGCAGCCCGAGATCCTGTCGCTGCTGCAATCGCCGGACGACGAAAGACTGCAGTCTCGCGCCAATCTCTATCTGGAGGAGTTGAGCCGTCGTGCGGGCACCCTCAGCGTCTACATGCTCGATCGCGACGGTCATGTGCTGGCTGCCAGCAATTGGCGTCGTGCCGACAGCTTTGTGGGCGAGAACCTCGGTTTCAGGCCCTATGTCCAGCAGGCATTGCGAGAAGGGCGCGGGCGCTACTTCGGCGTGGGCACCACGCGCGGCGAGCCCGGCTATTACCTGACCACTACCCTGGGGCAGGGCGAGATGCATGGCGTGGTGGTGGTCAAGGTCGGGCTGGCGCAGCTCGAGCAATCCTGGGCCAGCGCAGAGTCTCCGGTACTGGTCAGCGATGAAAATACCGTGGTCATTCTCAGCAACATGCCGGCCTGGCGCTTTGCCACTTTGCTGCCGCTGGATGAGGCAAGGCGTGCCGAGCTGGAAGCTTCGCAGAAATACAACCGCCTGAACCTGCGGCCTCTGGGCTGGCGTGGCATGAGCAGTGTCACGGGCGTCAGGCAGGTGAGCATTCCCGATGTCAAGGACGCTGCGGCAGACCAGAGCGCTGGCCGCTTTCTGGCCCAGTCCAGACCCATGGCCGGCACGCCCTGGCAGATTACCGTGCTCTCTCCCTTGAGTGTTGCACTGCAGTTGGCGGCCAGTCGCGCCTGGGTGACGGGGGTGTTGATTGCGTTGATGCTTTTGCTGGGAGCTTTGCTGTACCAGCGGCGCAGACATGTGCGTGAGCAACTGGCGGCCCAGCAAGCTCTGAAGCAGGCCAACGAGGTGCTGGAAAACAAGGTGCAGCAGCGCACAGCCGATCTGCAGAGTGCCAATGTGGCGCTGCAGCAGGAGGTGATGGAGCGCATGCAGGCCGAGACCACGCTGCGCGCGGCGCAGGACGAGTTGGTACAGGCGGGCAAACTGGCCGTCATCGGTCAGCTCTCCACGGAAGTGGCCCATGAGCTGAATCAGCCCCTGGCGGCCTTGCGGGCTCTGGCCGGCAACAGTCAGCGCTTTCTGGAACGCGGTCAGAGCGAGATGGTTCAAAGCAATCTGCAGCGCATGGCGGAGCTGACCGAGCGCATGGGGCGTATTACCGGGCAGTTGCGCAACTTTGCCCGCAAGTCCGCAGGCCGGCCCGAGCCGGTTGAACTGGCCAAGGTGGTCGATGGCGCTCTGTCCCTCATGGAGCCGCGCATTGCCCAAAGCGGCGTCATGATCGTGCGACAGCCCTCGGATCTCGAGCTGAGCGCCTGGTGCGATGCCAATCGCGTACAGCAGGTGTTGATCAATCTCTTGAGCAATGCGCTGGACGCCGTGCAGGGCGGCAATACGCGGTGCGTGGAAATTGCCTGCAACCGTTCCGGGGCCTGGGCGCAGATCACGGTGCGCGACCATGGTCCCGGACTCAGCGATCAGGCGCAAGCGCGACTGTTCGAGCCTTTCTTCACGACCAAGCCCGAGGGACTGGGCCTGGGTCTGGGCCTGCCTTTGTCGGCCGAGATCGCCCAGGCCGCAGGCGGCAGCCTGACGGGCGGCAACCATCCGGAAGGCGGGGCCATCTTCACGCTGAGCCTGCCCTTGGTGGATACTCGGCCGCTGTCCTGATTGCCTGCAGCCCATGAACCCTTCCCTCAAAGTCCTGATCGTTGAAGACGATGTCGATGTCGCCATGGCCTGCGAGCAGACCATGCGCCTCGAAGGTCTGGACTGCATCTGCGTGAGCAGTGCCGAGCAGGCGCAAAAGCACCTATCCCCGGATTTTGCCGGCATCGTGGTCAGCGACATCCGCTTGCCGCAGATGAGCGGCCTTGGGCTGCTGGCAGCCGCGCGCGTGCTGGACGCCGAACTTCCCGTGATTCTCATTACCGGGCACGGCGATATCTCCATGGCCGTGCAAGCCATGAAGGATGGCGCCGCCGATTTTCTGGAAAAGCCGTTTGCGCCCGAGCGCCTTGTGGAAGCCGTGCGCCGTGCGCTGGAGCGCCGTCGCCTGGTGCTGGAGGTGCGCAGCCTGCGCCAGCAGCTACAAAGTCGGGATGTGTTGCAGCACCAGTTGCTGGGGCGCTCGCTCCCCATGCAGCAGCTGCGCAGCACATTGCAAAGCCTTGCGGCCAGCGAGGCCGATGTGCTGATTTGGGGGGAAACGGGCACCGGCAAGGAAAGAGTCGCGCGCAGCCTGCATGAATCCAGCCGGCGCAAGAGCGGCAATTTTGTCGCCGTCAACTGCGGCGGCCTGCCGGAGACGCTGTTTGACAGCGAAATGTTCGGCAGCGAGGCTGGGGCCTTTACCGGCGCGGGCAAAAAGCGCATCGGCAAGATCGAACATGCCAGCGGCGGTACCTTGTTTCTCGACGAGATCGAAAGCATGCCCTTGCCCATGCAGGCCAAGCTGCTGCGCGTGCTGCAGGAAAGAGTGCTGGAGCGCCTGGGCTCGAATACGCTCATTCCCGTCGACTGCCGTGTGATTGCCGCAACCAAGGTCGATTTGCTGGAACTCAGCCGTCAGGGCCTGTTTCGCTCCGATCTTTACTACCGTCTCAATGTGGTCACCGTGAACCTGCCCCCGCTGCGCGAGCGCCGCGAGGATGTTGCGCTGCTGTTCGAGCATTTCGCGTTGCAGGCCGCCGCCCGCCACCAGCGCCCCGTGGCAGAGCTGACGCCGCAGCGCCTGCAGGCGCTGCTTGCCCACGACTGGCCAGGCAATGTGCGCGAGCTGCGCAACACGGCCGAGCGCATCACGCTGGGGCTGGATGCCGGCCTGTCCCCGTCCGGTACGGCGCCCGAGGCAGCGGCTTCGTTGGCGGCAACCATGGAGTCCATAGAGCGTTCCCTGATTTCCGAAGCCTTGCGCAACAACGAAGGCAGCCTGACACGCACGGCCCAGGCGCTGCACACCCCCAAGACAACGCTGCACGACAAGATTCGCAAGTACGGGCTGTGACCGGGCCGTGACCGAGCCATGAGCGCGGCAGAGCAGGCTCGCCGTTGCCAGGCTTGTGCTCCGGAGCGAAACCCGCGTCCCGCTACACTGAGGCATGCGTGAATTCAAGGTCATGGTCGTCGGTGCTTATGGCTTCTTCGGCAGCCGGCTGGTTGCCAGGCTGGCCAGGCAAAGCGGTTTGCACATCGTGGTGGCAGGGCGCTGTGCTTCTGCGGCGCAGGCGCTGGTTGAAAGTCTGGCCCCGGGCGCTTGCTCAAGCCTGAGCCAGGCGGTGCTGGACGTGATGGCGCCCGGTCTGGAGGACAGGCTCAAGATGCTGGAGGTGGATGCGCTCATTCACACCTCGGGCCCGTTTCAGGGGCAGGACTACCGCGTGGCCCTAGCCTGTGCCCATGCCGGCGTCCACTATGTGGATCTGGCCGATGGGCGTGACTTTGTCTGCGGCATCGATGTGCTCGATCCGCAGGCCAAAGCTGCGGGCGTGCTGTTGCTCAGCGGTGCCAGCTCGGTGCCTGCGCTGTCCTCGGCGGTCGTGGATGAGCTGGCTTCGGCTATGGCTCGCGTCAGCCGTATCGACATAGGCATCAGCCCGGGCAATCGTACGGATAGAGGCCTGTCCACCGTCGCTGCCATCCTCAGCTATTGTGGCAAGCCGCTGCCTGGCTCCGGGCAGCAAGCCGTGATTGGCTGGCTGCGCAGCTATGGGCATGACTATCCGGCCCCTGTTGGGCGGCGGCTGCTGTCGGCCTGCGATGTACCGGATCTCGCACTGCTACCGCTTCGCTATGAAGGCAGTCCGTCCATCAGCTTCGGTGCCGGGCTTGAGCTGTCGTTCTTGCAGCGCGGGATGAATGTCATGGCCTGGCTGGCTCACAGAGGGCTGGTGCAGGACTGGTCTGCACATGCGCGCAGGCTCAAGCGCATGGCGGACTGGTTCAGGAACTGGGGCAGCGATGCAGGGGCCATGCATGTCACGGTCAGTGGCCTGGATGCAAAGGCGCAAGCCTGCCAGCGCTGCTGGGTGCTTATGGCGGGCTCGGGCGACGGGCCTTATGTTCCCACGCTGGCCGCCAGTGCGCTGGCACGCAAGCTGGCTGCGGGCGTACCGCTGGAGCCCGGCGCCAGGTCTTGCATGGGGCTGCTGACGCTGCAGGACTTTGCAGTCGAAGCGCAGGGACTGGATATTCAGATGCGGGAGCTTGCCTGATGATGCAGAGCGCCTCTTTGTTTCAGCAGGCCATGGGCGATGAGTTCTGCAAGCTCGATGTCGCCCTGCAGCGCTTTCACGGCCTGCAGGGTGAGCATGAGCTTCAGGGCAGGGTGCAGACCGGCGCCCCCCGGACTCTGGCGGCCAAGCTGCTGGCGCTGGCTCTGGGCACGCCACGCGCCGCCAGCGAGGGGACGATTCATTTCGAACTGCAGGCCAGTCCCGAGGTGGAAACCTGGATTCGCATCTTCCCCTCGCAGCTCATGCGCTCAACCATGCAGTTGCACAATGGCTGCCTGATCGAGCGCCTTGGCCTGGCGCGACTGTGCTTTGCCTTGCAGGCGGTGGATGGACGGCTTCTCATGCGACTGCAGCGTCTGTATTTTCTGGGCTTCCCATGCCCGGGCTGGCTGGCACCGCGCATCGTGGCCGAAGAAACCGGAGCCGGGGAGCATATGCAATTTCATGTCGAAGCGGCCGTCCCCCTGATTGGTGTAGTGGCCAGTTATCGTGGCTATCTGTTGCTGCCCGAGGAAAAAGCATGATTGTGGTCTTTGATGCGCAATGTCTGTTGTGCAATGGCTGGGTGCAGTTCTTGCTCAAGCACGACAAGCAGGGCATTTTTCAGTTCGCCGCCATACAGGGCGAGGTCGGCGGCAAGCTGTTGGCCGATGCAGGCTTGCGCATGGAAGGTCTGCAGACCCTGCTGCTGGTGGACGGCCAGCGCTCCTGGCAGCACACGGATGCCATCCTGCGCGTGCTGCACGCACTGGGCTGGCCCTGGCGACTGACGGCAGTGATCAGGTTGATACCCGCTGCATTGCGCGATGCGCTCTACCGCATGATTGCCAGAAACCGCTATCACTGGTTTGGCAAAAGCGAGCAGTGCATGATGCCGGACCCTGCTGTGGCTGCCCGCTTTCTGGACTGAATTTCGGATGAAAACCGGTATCGCTCAGCGAATATGGAGATCAATGCGATTGATGGATACTCAATCAGGCATGCTCTGCCGGCATGGGCGGAATATTCAATAGGGCTTGGTACTGTTTCTGCAGATCGCCAAAGCGTTGCAGCGTCGGCAGCACAGCTTGCATATTCAACGCCTTGTGCAGCAGCGGCAACTGCTGCATGCCGAGATTGTTCAATGACTGGCTTGGCTCGTGAAAGCAGGCTTCGCCTTTTTCATCTTCGTAGTACAACTGCTCCAGTTCGCGCCAGCCCACGTAGTAGCCGTAGTCAAAGAACTCCTGAAAGTTCTCGGCAATCACCCAGCTCAATTCGTTCACGCAGGGCAGGGTCATGACGATGGGGCTGACGTTACCGGGCAGGCGCTCATCGACCAGATAGCTGTAATGAACGCTGTCGCAGCCCGTGGTCGCAAACGTCATCACATTGCGCGGCGTGCACCAACCGATGTAACTCGGTACGGGGGGTATCTCCAGCCACAGGCCGCAGTCCCCAAAAACGGCTTCGGGCGACAGGCCGAACTTCGGGCCTATGGCTGCAGCCGCGTCGTACAAAGTCTGCAGTGGTGCGGGAACCTGAAAGGACCGAATTGCATTGCGCATTGCAGCATATTAGCAACGCCGGTTAGGCGGCCCGGCGCTTACTCATTAGAATACGTCGCTTATCAGTCCTTCTTGATGCTGCTGCTCGAAGGTGCGTTGCATCTCCCAGATTCGGAGATGCGCTGTTGCGTACCTGTTTTTCTCAGCATCATGCCGCACTCTTCCGGGAAGCTTTCCCGACTGCAAAAAGCCCTGTCACGTCAGGGCATCCAGGTCTCCTACCGAGACAATATCTATCAAATCCATAACGAGCAGGCAGCAGCCACCATTTTGCTGCCCGGCAGCCTGCCGTTGGAGCACAAAGCCGTTAGTCAATTGCTGGACTTCGCCTCGGTTGCCGACCCGCAAGGCCATGGCGCGGTCTGCAAAGCCTGTGCCACGCCGGACTTTCACCCCGGCAGCATTGCGCCCGTGGGGGCGGTGGTGGCCACGTCGCCAGACTTCGTGATTCCTGCGGCCATCGGCACGGACATCAACTGCGGCATACGCCTGCTGAGCACGGGCCTGACGCAGGCGCAGGCCGAGCTGCACAAAAGCACCATCGTGCAGCGGCTGACCCGCGTCATCTTGCAGAACGGGCGCGATGTACCCGTGCGCAGCGTAGGCTTCAAGGCGCTGTTTGATGAGGGCCCAGAGGCCTTTATTGAACAGTTGCCTGACGTGGGTCTATGGCAAGGTGTGAACCGCGACCGGCTGCAGGCCGAACTGGCCGAGTGCGTGGGCCTGCAAGGCTTTGCGGGCCGGAGTCGCTACGCGCCTGAAGCCCTGTTGCAGGCGCGCGAGCTGCTGCGCCCGCCATCTGCTGCCGACCTGGGAAGCGGTAACCACTTTCTGGAGTTCTGCGTGGTCGATGAAATCTACGATCGTCATGCCGCCTATGCTGCGGGGCTCAAGAAGGGCGATGTCACGGTGATGATCCACACCGGCTCTCGCGATGTCGGCTTTTATGTCGGTCGCCGCTGGATGGACCTGGCCAGGCAGCAATGGCCGCAAGGTATCAAACACCCTCAGCATGGTCTGTATGGCCTGAGCGGCGTGCTGGCGCAGGACTATCTGCAAGCGATGGGCGTGGCTGCGCGCTATGCGTGGTTCAACCGCATGGCGCTGGCGGAGCTGGTGCGCAAAGAGCTGGCAGGCATTGCCGCGCCCGATGCATCGCGCCTGATTGTGGATGTGCCCCACAATGTGGTGATGACCGAGGGCGAGTTCAATGTGCACCGCAAGGGCTCCACTCCCGCGCATGACGGCCAGTGGGCGCTGATTCCGGGATCGATGGGTGATTACTCCTTTCTCGTCAAAGGTCTGGGCCATGAAGACTGGCTGCGGTCCTGCAGCCACGGAGCGGGCCGCCAGGTGCGCAGACAGGACACGCGGCGCATGAAGCAGCCGCTGGTCGAATCCGTCTGGCAATGCATCACCTTGCGTGAAGAGCGACTGATCGAAGAAGCGCCCAGTGCCTACAAACCCGTAGGGCCGGTGCTGCAGGCGCAGGAAGAGGCGGGGCTGATCCGTGCGAGTGTGCGGTTGAAGCCTTGGTTGACTTTCAAGGCCTGATGTTGAAGCTGCAGCCAGCGCCTGATGGCCAAGTGCTGGCAGCAAGGCTGTTCGACTATTCGGGCGTTCGAGGAAGATGCAGCGCAATCGATACGTGGCAGGCAATCAGATCACTGCTTAAAACCCGTCACGCCATGGAGATGGCTGTCTCGATTTGCTGCAATTTCACATCTTGCAGCTGCATGGCTTGTGCTTGTATCGCATGCACCGCTCTGGTCGCACTCTGTAATGCCCGGTGCGCCGGCTTATAGTGCAGCTAGCAGTGCCGGTAACGAATTCGTTCACGAACCAGAGTCAGCGACCGTGTGAGATGCCGCAGTCACCTTTCGATCAATACTCGCTGCTGCAGGTCGCTTATGCCTGTGGCCACATGAGCCAACCATGAACATGACCGCCAGCTTTACTCTCGTTCCCGCCGACTTCGTTCGCCTGCAGAAAATGGTTTCGCGGCGCTGGCATCAGAAGGCAGGGATGCTTTCCTGGCCGTTCCTCTTGAGGGTTGTGGTGTGGCTCTGCATTGGCCTCGCTGGTGCAGCCTACGCGCGACTGATGTGTGAGTTTCCCGAGATCTCCCGCCCGCTGGGAGTGGTTGCCTGCCTTTTGGTCGTCGCTTTGATCGCCGTCGTGACGATGCCATACCTGTCACAGGCATCCATGCGCAAGCTCATGCTCCTGCCGGATGGAGCGTTTCTGTCGCCACAAACGGTCACGCTCTCGTCGGACGCCATCAGGGTAGCCTCGGTTCGAGGAGACACGATACTGCCGTGGTCAGGAGTGCTGGCGCTTGCCGAAGATGACGTGAACTACTATCTGTTCATCGACGCTATGCAGGCCCTGGTACTGCCTAAGGCAGCCATTGCCCCCATGGCTGCAGAGTTCGAGCAGTTCACGCGCCATCTCAGGGCCTCTGCGATTTAAGTCTTTGTTCTTGCAGATGCTTGCGCAGTCATGACGGCAACCCGAGGCACAGGGGCCAGGCTTGCTCGCGTCCAATACCATCTGGCCCTTGTAACGGCCTGCTGCTAATTTCCTGGCGTCTGCTTCTGCTCTTGAAGCGTCAGGGCCTCGCGTCGCTGGATTTCATCCACCAGTGCCTTGAACTGGCGTTTCAGCAACTGGCGCAGCACTGGCTTCCCGACCAGCGGCGGGATGGCGAAAGCCGGGACCAGGCGAGCGCTGTAAGCCAAGCGTACCCGGCCGTCGGCTTGGGGTTCCAGGGTATAGCTGCCGTCCATCTGTTTGAGATTGCCGCCTATTGCATGTGCGGCAATGCGCTGCTGCGGCCATTCGGTCACGGCCAGTCTGACCTCGATTGCCTGGCGAAAAAACAGAAACCCCAGACTGCCTTTTTGCTCCAGCAGCACCTGGTTGCCATCGCGTTGCAGCACGCGCGAACTTTGCATATCCGGCACAAAGTCGGCCAGATGCTCGTAGTCGGAAATCACGCTCCAGGCCGTAGCCAGCCGGACTTGCATGACGGCCGAGGCGTTCACGGTCATGGCCTCATTGTGCTCGGCAGTCTCTATGCGCAGCTCTTGTGCCGAAACCTGCAAACCGCCGCAGAACAGGGTCAGAGCTGCGCCGCAGGCACCGACAAGCCCTGTTCTCATGACAGGGATTCCTGCTTCAAAGGTGGAGCGGCGCGTACTTCGAAGTTCAACTCGAGCCTGTCGCGGACCTGGATTGCACCGCCCAGGATGGACAAAGGCGTGATGCCAAAACTCGATTGATCGATGCTCAGCGAGCCGCTGATATGGAATTCGCTCGGCGTCCTCCTGATTCGGGCCGGTACGCTCAGGCTGCGTGTGACGCCGTGAAGAGTGAGTTCCAGGGCCAGCAATACATCGCCGTCCGCTTCGGGGGAGGCATGTGCCTGGATCAGTGCAAATGGATGGACCGAGGTTTGCAGCAGCTTGTTCAGCATATTGGCACGGGTCGCTTCAATATCGGCTGCGCTGGGCTGGGTGTCCAGAGCCGCCTTGGCGCGCAGAGCGGGTTCGTCGACCGATAGCCTGTCCAGCGCCACATAGAGATCGGCCCGGCCAAGCCGGGGGGCCACATAGCCTTGTAGCTCATGGCTGGCAATCACATGGTCGTGCCCCAGTCTGGCCAGAGCGCCAGCGCGTCGAACGGTGATCGAGACCAGGGAATGCGATGAATCGATCTGAAGCACCGACTGGCCCCGTGCAGCAGCATCGGCATAGAAGGCCGCAGGAAAGTCCGCAGGCCTTGCCGTCGGGGCGGGAGGCTGGGCTGGCTCGATGCCTGGTTGCGAGCAGCCTGTGATCAGAGCCAGCAGGAGTGCAATCAGCTGTCTGCGCAATGTCATGGCAACTCGCGCAGCTGGATGCGAAATTTCACTGTCACGGCGTCTCCCACGGCATTGCTGCTCTTCCACTCTCCTGTGCCGATATCAAATATCGAGCGATGGGTAACGAATTCGCCTTCCATGCGGCGCTCCTCGGGCTTCCAGCTGAACGGCAGCACAAGCGGCTGCCTGCGGCCTTTCAGCAGCAGGGTGCCGCGTGCCCGATAACCGGCTGCGCCGGGGGCGTCAAGAATCTCCCTGGCATCAAAGACTGCCTCGGGATAACGCACAAAGTCAAACCAGTCCTTGCCGGCAATGGCCTGGTTGATGTCCGGGTTGGCCATGTCGGCGCTGCTGATGCGAATGCTGACATTGAGCCTGTTGCTGTCTGGCTTTTGAGGGTCGAAGTCAAAGCGAACCCGGAAGTCTTTGAACACGCCGGTGACCGGTGTTTGCTCGAAAGTGGCGGTGAATTCCAGTCTGTTGTCGCCACCGGGCTTGAGCTCCCACGAGGTGGCATGAGCTGCAGTGGCGCAGAGCGTGGCGAGCAGGGCGGCGAGGCAGCAAACGGTATTGCGCATCTGGATGACCTCCGGCAAACAGCGTTTTGCCGGGTTGGCCGCTGCTCTGTGAGGGATGATGCGTCATTCCCGTGCAAGCTGCATCGATTGCAGCCCACGAGTTACTGCTTGTTGCTTCAGGCTTTTTTCTCGCGCGGCACCCGGCCCATCAGATAGAACTCGGGATTGGGTTGCATGCCCGCGAAGCTGGCCATCCGGTTGGACAGTCCGAAGAAGGCGGTAATGGCCGCAATGTCCCAGATATCCTCGTCGTCAAAACCGTGAGGGTACAAGGCTTCGTAGTCGGCATCGTCGATTTCGGCACTGTGCAGACAGACCTTCATGGCAAAGTCCAGCATGGCCCGCTCGCGCGGGCTGATGTCGGCCTTGCGGTAATTGACCGCCACCTGGTCGGCGATCAGCGGCTTTTTCTCATAGATGCGCAAGATGGCGCCATGAGCCACCACGCAATACAGGCACTGATTGGCAGCGCTGGTGGCGGTGACGATCATTTCGCGCTCGCCCTTGCTGAGACTGCCGTCTTCCTTGAGCATCAGCGCATCGTGGTAGGCAAAGAAGGCGCGCCACTCGGCCGGCCGGCGAGCAAAGGCCAGAAAAACATTGGGAATAAAGCCCGACTTTTGCTGTACCTCGGCGATGCGCTGCCTGATGTCTTCAGGCAGGCTGTTCAGATCGGGAAAGGGGTAGCGGCTTTTCATGGTGCCTGTCTCCTTTGGAGTTTTGCTGATATGTACCAACCATGACAAGCATGGCACGGGTGGGCGCTCCAAAGCTGTCGTTTGCGTTGCAGATGCTGCTATTGCGGCATTGGGCCTGTCAGGCTTTGCCTGTCAGATGCTGGCATCCATCAGATTCGACGTGGCCGGTGTGCCGGTGGCGATCAGCAGCAGGCCCAGGACAAGCAGCACGCAGCCCAGGCTGCGATCTACCCAGGGACGTATGGCTTGAACCTTGGGCTGGAGCACCGGGGCCGAGAAGAAACAGGCTACCAGCGCAAACCACAGCACGTGGGCCATGGCGACGAAAAGGCCGTAGGCCAACTGGGTGGGCATGGGCACGGCAGGGCCGACGATTTGCATGAACAGGCTGAGGATGAAGAGCGCTGTCTTGGGATTGAGTGCATTGGTCAGAAAGCCCAGGACAAAAAGCGAGCGGCCTGGCGCATGGCCTTTGCGTGCATTGCGCTGGCCGGGTTCGGCGCTGGATCGGGAATCTGGCCGATCGTCATTTGCACGGCTGGCGCCGCGCCAGAGACAAATTCCCAGCCACACCAGATAGGCTGCGCCCGCATATTTGAGCAGCTTGAAAAGCCAGGGCAGTCCTTGCAGGACCATACCCAGTCCCAGCAGGGTGTAGGCCACATGGATCAGAACGCCACAGCCGATGCCCAGCGCCACCCAGAGACCCGCACGGCGCGATTCCATCAGGCTGGTGCGGGTGACCATGGCGAAATCGGCGCCGGGGCTGATGACGGCGAGAGAGGTAACGAGAATCACGGTGGGCCAGGCGTTCATACTGTGTATTGCTTGAGTTCAAATATCAGTTTGTGAGATGGCGCTGTTGCACGAGAATGGCAAACAGCGCTCTACAGCTAAGAACTCTAGGGCGGTCAAAGTTTTTTGAATAACGATGATTTCTCAAGAAAATAGTGATTCAAACTCACATATTTCTGCTGGCGGTCCACCACGAATGCCTTCGCTGGTCGCTTTACGCTGTTTTGAAGCGGCAGCGCGGCTGGAGAGCTTCAGCCGCGCTGCCGATGAGCTGCACCTGACCCATGGAGCCATCAGCCGCGCGGTGCGCTCGGTGGAGGAAGAGTTGGGGGCGCAGCTGTTTGAGCGCCGCAATCGCCGTGTCTTTCTCAATGCTGCGGGGAGGCTGTTGTTCGACGGAGTGCATGCCGGTCTGGGCCAGATGGCACGTGCTGCCGAGGCGGTGCGGCAGCAGGTGGCAGGCAGGCCGCTGCTGCTGTCCTGCGAGCCCACGTTGCTGATGCGCTGGCTGATTCCGCGCTGGGGCGACTTCCAGGCGCGCTACCCGCAGCACACTGTGCATCTGGTTGCGGGCGGTGGCAGCGTGGAATGGGGGCGCGGCATCGATCTGGCCATTCGGCGCAACGACTTTGACTGGGGGCCCAATGTCCAAATGCAGCCCTTGTGCGCAGAGCACATGGGGCCGGTCTGCCATCCGGACAGTCTGGCGCAGTTCTTTGCGTTGCAGCCCGATGGCGGCCTTGTGCTTCGTGGCGATGCAACGCTCTTGCATAGCAAGACGCGTCCCAAGGCCTGGGAGGATTGGTGGACAACCCAGCCAGATCAGCCTCCCACCCAGATCCGGCAGGCGCAAGCAGGCGGTGATCTGGTGCTTGAGCATTTCTACCTGAGCTTGCAGGCCGCAGCAGCGGGCCTGGGTGTAGCCATGGGCCCGCAACTGCTGGTGGAGGACGATATCGCCGCCGGCCGGCTGGTGGCGCCGCTGGGCTTTGTACCCGATGGCTCGCAATACTGTCTGCTGGCCGTACAGAGTTGGGAGGCGGGCTCGGTGCAGCAGCTTCTGGTCGACTGGATTCAGCAGCAGATGCAAGGCTGAACGCAGACGGATATCCCACGCGGTTCAGCGCGGTCTGAGCGTCTCTTGCTTTGCAGCACAGTTGCCAGCAATCTTCTCTCCATTGAACAGCTTGCGTGCAAACAGGCGCGAGTTGGGGAAGGAGCTGTTGACGGCCTGCGAATGGTCCATGCCCGGGTAGGTGTGGGCTTCAACCACCGTGCCGGCTTCGCAGCTTTGCTCGGCCAGGTCCTGCTGAAATTTGGTCGGTGCGTCCCTGTCCGCGCCTCCTATGCCAAAGAACACGGGCGTGGCGATCTTCAGCGTGGGAAACTGGCCTTTGCTGAAAGGTTGAGCGTAATAGCTCATGAAGTCCGACTTGAAGGTGTTGCTCCAGCTTAACTGCTCTTTTTTCACCACATCGAACATCTGTTGCACACAGGTGGTTTCTGCGGCTTTCATGGCGTCAAGGCCTTTTTCGCTCAGCACCTGTTCGGCTGGCAAGCGCGGCTTGGACTGGTTGGCTACCGCCGCGATGTAAAGAATGTAGGCAATGGACGGGTCCGTGCTTTCCTGCTCGGCAGGGCTTGAGCGGTAGGCGATCTTGCCGTCCTTGCTGGGCCTGCCGGAGTGGGGTGTACCGGTGGCGATCGTGCCCAGAATCTTCAGCTCCGGGGCGTAGTCTGGGGCAAAGCCAGCAGTCGCAAATGCGGCAGCCGCCCCCTGGGACTGGCCCACGATGACTATCTTGTTGCCGAGTGGAAGCTCTTTGGTGTTGAGCGTCGCGCGCAGCGAGTCCAGCGTGGCATAGGCCGCAGCGCGGCTGTGCAGATAGGCATGAGGGCCGGGCGTTCCCAGGCCCTGGTAGTCGGTTGCGACAATGGCATAGCCCTCCTTGAGCCAGTTGTTGAGATATTGCGCATCGCGCTCCGAGCGTGGGTTGCGGGAGGGGGCGCAGCTGTCGCCGATGCCTACGGTGCCGTGCGCCCAGGCTATTACCGGCCAGCCACCGGCAGGCGGCAGCCCCTTGGGCAGAAAGATGACTCCCGAGGTCGTGAGCTGAGACGCCTGGTCGTTGCCTGCGGCCGTTCCATCGGTTGATGAGTACCAGATGGCATAGGCCTTGTCGGCATCTGCCAGGCTGAAGGCCGGGGCTAGCGGCTCGATAGCCAGCATTTGTCCCGCAGAGCCTGTCGTCATTTTGGAAGACGCCTGGGTCTGCGCGAAGCCAGTCGGCCAGCTGGACAGAGTCAGCGTGCTCAGGGTGGCTATGGCTGCGGCGCGTCGCAGTCCTGTGGGTACGAGGGGCATAGTAGTCTCCATTTGTTGTGCGGCGGCCTCCAAGGGAGTGCCTGAGACCAGTTTGCAGCGGGACTTTCGCCGGCTGAATCGTCCAAATGGAGTGGGTGTAAACACAGTGGCAGCCAGCTTATTGGCTGACAATGCGGTCTGTTGAAAAGCAATGGATACGCGATGAGCAACGACGCACAAACCACCGACTGGGCTGCCTGGAGCCGTGAGGCCGTTGAAATGATGCAGGCCCGCAATGCAGAATGGCCGCTGGAATTTGGCTTGCAGGGCAGCCCCAGCTACCGCTGGGATCTGGACCGCGCCCTGCTGGCGCTGGAAGCTCCGCTGCATGAGGTGATCGCTACGGTCTGCCTTGTGGGCACCAGCAGCGAGCAGGACGGCAGTTTTGTCTGGAGCTGGGCCAACGAAGCCATTCCCAAGCAGCATGGCCAAGCGCTGGAAGTCGTGCATGAGTTCGGCCGACAGAACCAGCTGGCATTGCTGACCACGGCCCGGATTCCCGGCGGCCGTCCAGAGGCCATGGAGTGCATGTGTATTGCTGCCCGCCTGCAGCGTGCCGTAGGCACCTTTATCGACCAGCAGGGCGATGTAACTCTGTATTTCACCTTGCTGCACCTGCAGGTGGCGGTCGAGCAGCAGCAGCCGGCCAATTGAAAGCCGCGTACAGGATTGTTGACAGAATGCGGGCGGGGTCGCCTATAGACTGACACCCTCAAAAATCTGAAAAGGTCACCCCATGAAAACGATGTTTGCTTTGGCCGCAGCCATGTTTGTGCTGAGCGGCTGCGCTGTCTATGACAGCCGTGGCGGATACTACGACGATGGCTACAAAAAGCCTCACCCCCACGGCTGCCCACCGGGCCAGGCCAAGAAAGGCAATTGCTGAAATTGCCCGCTCGGAAACCCGCCCAAAGCGGGTTTTTCTTTGCTATCTACAGCTCGTCCGGCTTGAGCCAGCCAATGCGGCCCTGACCGTTTTCATTGAGTGCGCTGACAAATTCGGCGGCGTCGGGCTCAGGCATCTGCAGCTTGAAGCTCACCAGACTGCCGTGATTGACCTCCAGCAGTTCGGCACCCGCCGCATCGGCCATGCGCCGCACCAGGCCCTCCAGCGGATAGGGAGCCGTGCATTGCAGGATCTGCATGCGCTGAATGGCGACTTTTTCGGCCTGCAGCAAGGCCTGTGCCACGGCGTCGGTATAGGCGCGCACCAGTCCGCCTGCACCGAGCTTGACGCCACCAAAATAGCGCACCACGGTGGCCAGCACGCCCTCCAGATCCTGATGGCGCAGCACGTCCAGCATGGGGCGACCGGCCGTGCCACTGGGCTCGCCATCATCCACGGCCGCCGATTGACCGCCCGCCAGCAAGGCCCAGCAGACATGGGCGGCGCCCGGGTGCTCGCGCCAGAGTGCATCCACCACGGCCTGCGCGTTGGAGCGGTCCGTCATCGGCTGAACGCAGCCGATGAAGCGGCTTTTCTTGATGATCAGTTCACTGGAGACGGGAGCACGAAGAGTCTGAGGCATAGCGGCGGCAGCATAACCGCAAAGTCGGGGCCGAGCAGCGTTGCGGTACATGGGCCGGGTAGCGGCAGTTGTGACCTATCCATGACATGACGACGCGGCTTGTGGGGATTGCTCGACAGTGTCCTTAAGCCAATTCCTACAATTTCGGCAAGCCTCGAGCCTTAAGCTTTGCGCAAAGGAGGCCGTCATGAACAATCCGCATCCACAGTCCCTGAGCGAACATACTTTTGGCCGCGAGCATTTCACGCCGCCTCCGCTGGCGCAGGAGCTGGCAGAGCCCCAGGCCCTGCAGGCTGCGGCACCCGAAGATGAATGGGAGTTGCTGCAGCGCATACGCAATGTGGGCGAGTGGTAGGCCCGGCCGCACTTTCTGTCTCAAGCCAGACCGGCTGCTACTGAAAGGGAGAGTCGGTTTTTCCTGTCCGCGGACACGATACAGCGGCGAGAATCGCAGCCCATGACTGCTAGCTCTGCGCCGTTTCCCGATTCTTCGCACTGGATGCTGCTGCCGGCTGCCGCACAGGCAGCGCAACTGCCCGTGGCCCTGGCCGATGTGACGGCCATGATGGAAAGAGTGGGGCGCAGCAGCAGCGACGCCGTGGCCGAGCAGATCCTGCAACTGTTGGGGCGCCATGTGCCGCTGGCCCAATGCACGATCTTCTCCTTCCAGGGCATGGCCAGGCCTCGTGTGGTGGGCATGGGCGACAGGGCGCGCACGGGGGCGCTGCCCATGATTTCCCAGGATTACAGCGAGCGCTTCTATCCGCTCGATGGTTCGCAGCGCGTGATGCAGGCTGAGCTGGCGCGCCTTGCCAGGGACCCGCATGCCAGGCCGCGCGTCTGGCTGCATCGCCAGGGGCCGCACGATGTACAGCACCCCGAGTACCGCCATGTCTGCTATGAGCTGCCGCGCATTGCCGAGCGGCTGTCGCTGCTGATGCTGCAGGAAAACGCGCGCTGGCTTTCCGTGAACCTGTATCGAGGCGAGGAGCATGGCTGCTTCGACGCCGCAGCCATTGCCCGGATCGAGGCCTTTGCACCCCTGGTCATGCAGGCCATGCGTCTGCATTACGCGGGGCAGACGCTGCAGGACGACCTGGTCGGGCTGGTGCTGGCGCGACTGGCAAGGCGCTTCGAGCAGCTGACGCCGCGCGACCTCGACGTGGTGCGGGCACTGGCCCAGGGCCTGGATGCCGATGCGCTGGCGCAGCGCCTGGGCATTACCGTCAGCAGCGCGCGCACCTATGTCAAACGCGTCTGCGCCAAGCTGGGCGTGCAGGGGCAGCGCGAGCTGTTTGCGCTGCTGATGGAGCCCGCTGAAGCTGTCGATGGTCAACTTTGATAGCTGCTTGGGGTTGACCTGTAAAGGCGGGAGGCTGATTCGACTTGAATATCGGTTGCCGGTCGGCATTGTCTCCATCTGGTGACATCGGCCTTGAGCTGCTTTTCTACACTGCATCTCAAGCCAGACCGAAAGGGGATGAAAGCGCACCGGTTTGACCACGACAGCGCCCCCAGGAGACAAGAACATGCACCAGCCATTTGCCGAGCCACGCCGCTCCATCTACTACCAGTACCAGGTTCATCAGCCCTGGCTTGCGTCCCGGAATCCGGGCGAGCAAAGCCACCCCATCGTCATCGTCGGCACCGGCCCCGTGGGCCTGACCACGGCGCTGGAGATTGCCCGCCACGGCCAGCGCTGCGTGGTGCTCGAATCCGAATTGCAGGTGTCCGAAGGCAGCCGTGCCATTGTGTTCACGCGGCGTTCCATGGAAATCCTGCAGCAGGTGGGCGTGGCCCAGCGCGTGACGGAGACCGGACTGCCCTGGTGCTACGGCAACAGCATTTACCGCGGCCAGCGCGTGTTTCGCATGGAGAACGCGCGGGCGGATGACGATCGCTTCTTTCCCATGATCAATCTGCAGCAGCAGTACCTGGAGGAATATCTGGTCGATGCAGTGCAGGCCAACCCGCTGATCGAGCTGCGCTGGGGCAACCGCGTGAACAAGGTCGAGCAAAAGGGCGAGCAGGTTTTGGTGGAGGTGGATACCCCGGAAGGCAGCTACGAGCTGCGGGCCGACTGGCTGGTGGCCTGCGACGGCGCGCGTTCGGGGATTCGCACGGCCATGAATCTGTTGATGGAGGGCGCTTCCTACGAGGGCCGCTTCGTGATTGCCGATATCCGCATCGACCTGCCTTTGCCCACCGAACGTCTCGCATTCTTCGATCCCACATGGAACCCGGGCAACACCATCCTCATGCACCGCGAGCCGCACGGCATCTGGCGTGTGGACTACCAGCTGCCTGCCGGCGAAGATCCCGAGGATGCGCTCAGGCCCGAGTCGCTGAAGGCGCGCATCGATGCGCAGCTGGAGATGATAGGCTTTGGCGGCACGCCCTGGGAGATGGACTGGAGCTCCGTCTACTCGGCCCGCGCGCTGACCCTGCCCGACTATGTGCATGGCCGTGTGATCTTTGCGGGCGATGCAGCCCATATGCTGCCCATCTTCGGCGTGCGCGGCGCCAACACCGGTTTTCAGGATGCTCAGGGCCTGGGCTGGCGTCTGGCACTCGTCGCCAAGGGCGCGGCCAGCGCAGCGCTGCTGCAAAGCTATAGCAGCGAGCGCGTGGGTGCGGCCCGCGAGATTGTGGAAGAGGCCGGCAAGAGCACACGTTTCATGGCGCCGCCAAGCAGAGGTTTCAGGCTGCTGCGCGATGCCGTGCTGTCTCTGTCGCTGAGCCAGCCCTTTGTCGGCCCGCTCTATCACTGGCGCACCTCGCGCCCGCATGAGTACGGCAGCTCGCCACTCAACAGCATGGGTGACGACAACCTGCTGTTCAAGGCCGGCCCCGGCCATGGCGCGCCGCCTCTCAACGTGCGCTTTGCGCCGGACAGCTATTTGCTCGACCATCTGGGCGGCGGCTTCGATCTGCTGTATTTCACGAGCGGCCAGGCGATTCCCGCTGAACTGCAAGCGGTCGCGGCCGGGGTCAGAGCTCGCGGTGTTGCCGTGCGCCTGATCGCCGTCAGCAGCCACGCTTCAGGCATTGTCGAAGGTTCCGATCTGGTACTTGATGACACCGAAGGCCGCTGCCGCGCCCGCTACGGCGTGATGGCCGACGGCGCCGCCTATCTGCTGCGCCCCGATCAGCATGTCTGTGCGCGCTGGATGGCGCTGGACGCCAATCGTTTGCAAGCCGCATTCAAGGCGGCCCTGCCAGCCTGAGGAGAGATTCAAATGACCCAAACCACTCTTGATATCGCCGGTCTGGAGACCGTGTACGACCAGCTGGCTGTCGCCATCGATGCCGTGGGCGCCGAAAAGTCCGAGCTGCTGCTGGTCAAGCTGGCGCTGCTGGCCGCCAATCGGCTCGGTGATGCCCGCCAGTTTGGCGAAATGATTGTGGCGGCCCAGCAAGATCTGTAAGCAAAAGGCTTGTCCGTGGCGGTCAGCCCGACCCGCTCAGGCTCGTTCCTGGCGGGTTCTCGGCGTGCTGACTCTCGGATTCCATAGCGGATAATCTTTGCCTATCAATAGTTTGAGATGGATTTTCCACAAGTCGATATGGCTTGATATCCGACAAGGCCGTGCCACGGAATCCAGGCAGACTGGAGTCATTGCCACTGTAGGAGGATTGGTCCATGAGATTGCGTCCCAGCACCTTGCTGCTATCTGCAGCCCTGAGCCTGAGTGGATTGAGTGCGGCTCCGGCCCTGGCCAAGTCGGCTGCCGAATGGCTGGCCTTGACAGGTGCCGTGCAGATCGGCTTGAGCCAGGCCGTCGAAAAAGCCCAGGCCGTTGCTCCCGGAAAAGCGATCGATGTCGAGCTGGAAGAGGGTAAGAAAGGCGCTGCGCCTTATTACTCGGTCACCCTGATCTCGCCCGTGAATGAGGAAATCAAGCTGCGCGTGAATGCCAACACGGGCGATGCCGCAGTGGAGGAGAACAAGGGGCGAGCCGAGGGCAAGCATGCCAAGCGCCTGGCCGATGCCCGGATCACGCTGGTACAGGCCGTCGATGCAGCTGTTGCCGCCTTGCCCGGCAAGCCGCTGGAGGCCCAGCTGGATTCGGACTGGGGCAAGACCAGCTACAAGGTCAAGATGCTGCGCGCCGATCAGACGGTCATGAAGCTCAGGCTTGATCCTGCCTCCGGCGCTGTGACGAGGCAGGAAAAGGACTGAGTCGACGCGTTATCTGGATTCTGGTGCTATTAAGAAGTGAGTGCCTGGCGCTTGTATTTCAATGATTTAAGGTGTGTTATGCATCGAATTTCAATGAAGGAAAGCGCTGGATGCTATGAAGTTCAGAGTTCAACCCTGTTTCTGCAAGACCTTGCTCGTGCAAGGCTGAGGGCGGAAAAGTACACTGACGGGTTGTTTCTCCGAATAGGCCATGAGGCCATATAAAGCCCATCCACATGAACGCCCCGGTTGATGTTTCCTTTTTCCACCGCGATGCCAAGCCGCTGACCAGCTACAAGCCGTACTGGGCCAAGCGCTTCGGTCCGGCGCCGTTCCTGCCCATGAGCCGTGCGGAGATGGATCAGCTCGGCTGGGACAGCTGCGACATCATTCTGGTCACGGGCGATGCCTATGTGGATCACCCCAGCTTCGGCATGGCCGTCATCGGCCGTGTGCTGGAGGCGCAAGGCTTTCGCGTGGGCATCATCGCCCAGCCCGACTGGACCAGCGCCGAGGCCTTCAAGGCCTTGGGCAAGCCCAATCTGTTCTGGGGCGTGACGGCCGGCAACATGGACTCGATGATCAACCGTTACACGGCTGATCGCAAGATTCGCAGCGACGATGCCTATACCCCCGGCGATGTGGCCGGCAAGCGCCCCGACCGCGCGGCCATCGTTTACAGCCAGCGCTGCCGCGAGGCCTACAAGGATGTGCCCATCGTGCTGGGCGGCATCGAGGGCTCGCTGCGTCGCATTGCCCACTACGACTACTGGAGCGACAAGGTGCGTCGCTCCATCGTGGTGGACAGCAAGTGCGACATCCTGCTCTACGGCAATGCAGAACGTGCCCTGGTCGAAGTGGCGCACCGCATCGCGGCGCGCGAGCCGATCGAGCAGATCA
Source organism: Comamonas sp. NyZ500 (assembly GCF_016772095.1). Lineage (NCBI taxonomy): Bacteria > Pseudomonadati > Pseudomonadota > Betaproteobacteria > Burkholderiales > Comamonadaceae > Comamonas > Comamonas sp. NyZ500. Next base: position 94,628 of record NZ_JAEIJE010000015.1, read on the forward strand.
CCGATGTGCGCGGCACTTCGTTCTTTCGCCGCGCTTCGGAGGAGGGCTGGTTCGAGGTCGATTCCACCACGGTGGACGAGCCCGGCGAGGTCGAGCCCCATATCAACCCCTATATGACGACCAGCGAGCAGGCCGAGGCCCAGGGCCAGAGCTGCTCCAAGGAAGATGCTGCGAAATCGGAAGCGGACGGCCCCAATGACGGCGCATCGGTAGCCAAGGTCCAGCCCATACAGTTCGTGCCCAATCTTTCGCTGCGCAGCAAGTCCAAGCTGCCTGCGCGCGAGCGCACCGTGCTGCGTCTGCCCAGCTACGAAGAGGTCAAGAGCGATCCGATTCTCTATGCCCACGCCAATCGTGTGCTGCACCTGGAAACCAACCCCGGCAATGCCCGTGCGCTGGTACAGGCTCACGGCGAGGGGACCACGGCCCGCGATGTGTGGATGAATCCGCCGCCCATTCCTCTCACAACGGCCGAAATGGACTGGGTCTTCGGCCTGCCGTATGCGCGCAGCCCGCATCCTGTCTATGCCGACGAAAGCGGCAGCCATGAGGGCGCCACCAAGATTCCGGCCTGGGAGATGATTCGCACCTCGGTGAACATCATGCGCGGCTGTTTCGGCGGCTGCACCTTCTGCTCCATCACCGAGCACGAGGGCCGCATCATCCAGAGCCGTTCCGAAGACTCCATCATCCAGGAGCTCGAAGAGATCCGCGACAAGGTCAAGGGCTTTACCGGCACGATCTCCGACCTGGGCGGGCCCACGGCCAATATGTACCGCCTGGGCTGCAAGAGCCCGCAGATCGAAGCGGCCTGTCGCAAGCCCAGCTGTGTCTTCCCCGGCATCTGCCAGAACCTGCACACCGACCACGGTCCGCTGATCAAGATCTACCGCCGCGCGCGCAAGCTGCCCGGCATCAAGAAGATTCTGATCGGTTCCGGCCTGCGCTACGACCTGGCGGTGAAGTCGCCAGAGTACGTCAAGGAGCTGGTCCAGCACCATGTGGGCGGCTATCTCAAGATCGCGCCCGAGCACACCGAGCAAGGTCCGCTGACCAAGATGATGAAGCCGGGCATCGGCAGCTATGACAAGTTCAAGCAGCTGTTCGAGAAGTTCAGCGAAGAGGCCGGCAAGAAGCAGTTTCTGATTCCCTATTTCATCGCCGCCCACCCGGGCACCAGCGATGAGGACATGATGAATCTGGCCATCTGGCTCAAGAAGAACGGCTTCCGTGCCGATCAGGTGCAGACCTTCTACCCGAGCCCCATGGCCACGGCCACGGCCATGTACCACAGCGGCCGCAACACGCTGACCAAGGTGCGCCGCCAGATGCGCGACGAGGCCGAGGAGCGCGTGGACATCGTGCGCGGTGAAAAGCGCCGCCGTCTGCACAAGGCTTTCCTGCGCTATCACGACCCGAACAACTGGCCGCTGCTGCGCGAGGCGCTCAAGACCATGGGGCGCGCCGATCTGATCGGCAACGGCAAGCAGCACCTGATCCCGACCTTCCAGCCCCTGGTCGACGGCAGCTATCAGAGTGCACGAAAGAAGAACAGCACCTCGTCCAAGGTGGGGGGCGGAATTGGTTACACCACCAACAAGGACGGCAAGGCCGTGGCCGTGCGACGCCGCAGCGAAGAGGCGAGCCTGGAGCCCAAGGGCGATGTGCGCTTCCGCAGCAGCCAGCCTCAACCGGGCAAGCTGCTGACCCAGCATACCGGCCTGCCGCCGCGCGCGGGTGTGACTGGCAAGGCCAAGCCCGGTTTCAAAACTGCGGCAAGGCCCGCCAAGCCAGCGGGCCAGGGTTCGCGCAAGCCGCGCTGATGGCTGAAGCCTGACTGCCGCCGACAAAAAAACGACGCTTGATGCGTCGTTTTTTTGTATTGGCGTGCGCTGCTGTCAGCCCATGGCCAGAGCCCCGCACCACTGCGGCAGCTGGTTTTCCTGCGTGGGGGCAAAGTATTCGCTGGTCATGGGTTTGGGGCGGGCGATGGCGTAGCCCTGCACATAATCCACGCCCATGGTCATGAGTTCCTCGGCAATCTCGCGGCTCTCGACAAACTCGGCAATGGTCTTTTTGCCCAGTGTCTGGCCGATGCGATTGATCATCTCCACCATGGCGTGGTCTCCCTTGTCCTTGAGCATGTCACGCACAAAGCCGCCGTCGATCTTGAGATAGTCGACGGGCAACTGCTTCAGATAGGTCAGCGACGACATGCCGACGCCGAAGTCGTCCAGGGCAAAACGGCAACCCAGGGCGCGCAGCGACTGAATCAGCCGTGTGGCATTGCTGAGGTTGCCAATGGCGCTGGTTTCGGTGATTTCGAAACATAGCTTTTGCGGCGCAATTGCGTGCTGCTGCAACTGCTCCTTCACAAATTCCAGCAGGCCGTCGTCATCCAGGCTGGGACCGGAGAGGTTGATGGCGCAGGTTTCCACCAGCTTGGCGTGTCCGGGCTGCTGCGCCAGTGTCTGCAGGGCCCTGGTGATCACCCAGCGGTCAAGCGATGGCATCAGGCCGTAGCGCTCGGCTGCGGGTATGAAATGTCCGGGGGCCAGGATCTGGCCGTTTTCATCGCGCAGGCGCAGCAGGACTTCGAAGTGCATGCCGCCGTGACGGCTGTGCTTGCGAGCCTGTAGCGGTGCGATGCTCTGGGCATAGAGGCAGAAGCGGTCTTCGTCCAGTGCGGTACGAATGCGTGTGGCCCATTCCATCTCGCTGACATAGCGGCTGTAGATTCCGTCCTCGGCCTTGTAGAAAAAGACCTTGTTGCGCCCGCGCTCCTTGGCCTGATAGCAGGCCATATCGACCATGCGCAGCAGATCGGAGGCATTGACCGCATCACCGGGAACATGCACGGCACCGATGGAAAAACCGGTGCGCAATATCTTCTCTCCCCAGGTGGTTTGCAGTTGCTGGGCTGCCAGGCGCAGCTTCTCGGCAATGCTCGCGACGTTGGAAGGAGGGCAGTTCTCCAGCAGCACGGCAAACTCGTCACCGCCCATGCGCGCCAGGCAATCGGTTTCGCGCAGATTGGCCTGCAACATGCGAGAGACTTCACACAGCACCTCATCGCCAGCGGCATGGCCGCTGGTTTCGTTGATGAGCTTGAACTGGTCCAGGTCGATGTAGAGAAGAGCGTAGGGCTTGACCTGGTGCAGACCCTGGGTCAGCATTTTTTGCAGCCGTCGCTCGAATTCCCCGCGATTTTCCAGCCCCGTCAGCGTGTCGTGGCGTGCATTCCAGGAGATCTGGTCCATGTACTGCTGCTCGCGCGACACATCGCGCAGCACGAAGACCGCCCCTGATGCCTGGCCATCGCGCTGCATGGCGGAGCCCAGCACCTTGACTGGCACGATGCTGTGGTCGGTGCGGCGAACCCAGTGCGTTTGCTCGTCACGCACGACGGTGGTCTCCCTGGTGTCATTGACAAGCTGAGCGAGCAGGCCTTCGCTGGTGATGGAGGCGTCCATGGTGTAGAACTGCAACACCTGCTTGATGGGCTTGTCCAGATAGCTTTGCTTTTGCAGACCCAGCAGGCCTATGGCGGCGGGGTTGACATAGTTGACCATGCCCTTGGCATTGGTGGTGATGACCGCATCGCTGAGTGCTGCCAGCGTGGTCTCCGCGCGCTCTTTTTCGCTGTTGAGGCCTTCTTGAACCTGCTCTCGCAGCAGGATCAGGCGCCAGGTATTCCAGATCCACAGGCTCACCAGGCCAATGGCCAGGGCGCCGTTGAGGGCGAGCAGCAGCCAGACGATGTTGCGCGAGCTTTGGCCCAGAGAGTCGCTGAAGGCTCTGGTCAGGGCCGTCACGCCCTGGTTGATCAGGTCGATCTCGCGCTTCCAGGTGGCAATGTTTTCGCGGCTGATGTTGCCGACCTCGTATCCTTGCCGGATTTCCTGGGCCAGTGTGTCGAGTTGATTCAGGTATTCGTCACCCATCTTCCAGTACGCGACGGGTTCCTGCACCCAGCTGAAATAGCGGAATGTACGCAGCAGCCAGATGAGGGAGCTGACATCATCGGGGTGGTTCTGGCCTTGCTCTATGCCTTTGCGCGCCAGGTCCAGGCGCAGGGGCTTGTCGTAGAGGGCAATACGTGCCTCGGCATCGCCACGCGGTACCTGCAAGGCCCGCTGATAATGGGCGAAGTCGATCGGGTTGCCTTCATCCGCGTAGCGGGAAAGCGAGTAAATCGCATCTTTCTGGGCCTTGGACCAGAGACTTTCTCCGTTGACAAAAGCTCGCACGGCGGAGAGCAGATAGAGGCTGCAGCTGGCGCTGAGCATCAGGATCAGTGCCAGGAGCGCAAAAGCCCAGACGCGCTGCAGCAATTGTTGAGACTTCAGTGTGGGGCTCAAAGATGCCTTCATGACGCCTCATCCAGTAAATTGACTGTAAATGCATGAGTCAGGGCATCAACAAGGCAGACTGGTATGAAACTGCCAGAAGGCAATGTGCCTGCTGACGATCAGAACACCGTCACGATGCCCGCTCTCATGGCTTGACCTTTCACGGTATTGCGTAGGAGGTATGTCAGATCACACGCAATTTGTATTTATTGGTAATTTTTGGCCTGTAGAAGTGAACCCGGCGTCGGACAACTTCCTCTGTCCCCCCAAGACAGAGCGGTGTTTTCTGTGAGAAAGTGGGTAACCAATCTGGCCGATTCAGAGCAGGTCCATGCAGTGCACCTGCGGCTGGTCCAGCACGCCGGCCCTGCGGTCGGCAAAGAAGCGCTCCAGGGTGAGCTTGACGGTGCGAAACGCGATTTCTTCCCAGGGGATGTCTGCCTCGGCGAACAACTGGGCCTCCATTGTCTCGGGGCCGGGGTAGAACTGCGTGCTTCTGAGGCGGGCCAGATAGAAGAGATGGACCTGTCCTACCTGGGGCACGTTGATGAGACTGAACAGCCTGCCCAGCTCGATGTCGGCTCCGGCTTCCTCGTCAGTTTCGCGCTGGGCTCCGCGGCTGGTGGTTTCGGCCAGCTCCATGAAGCCTGCAGGCAGCGTCCATTTGCCGCGGCGCGGCTCGATATTGCGCTTGCACAGCAGCACGCGCCCGTCGTCCATCACGGGCAGGGTGCCGACCACATTGAGCGGGTTTTCATAGTGGATGGTGTGGCAGGCCGGGCAAACGGCACGCTCGCGCGTATCCCCATCGTCAGGAACGCGGTAGGTGACTGCGGTGCCGCAATTGCGGCAGAACTTGATGGGGCTGCGAAAAATCATCCCGCAACTATAAGCAAATCAGGCCGCTAGCGCAGGTACAACATGCGCAAACAGCTATGAAAAAGGGAGTCACACCTTGCGGTGCGACTCCCGGAGTACCTGGCCGGCGCAAACTGCCTGTGCGCCAGGGATTCTTAAGCGATCTGGATCTTGACGGATTCAAGTCCGGTGACTGCGCCTTCCAGCACATCGCCCTTGACCACGGCGGCCACGCCCTCGGGGGTGCCGGTCATGATCAGGTCGCCGGGCTGCAGCTCCCAGGCGCTGGAGAGATGCTCAATGGTTTCGGCGATATTCCAGATCAGCTTGTGGATGTGGCTGCGCTGGCGATAGTCACCATTGACCTGCAGCGAAATCTCGGCGTTGACGATGTCTCCCGCCCGATCGGCTGGCGTGATGGGGCCTATGGGGGCGGATTGCTCGAAAGCCTTGCCGATACACCAGGGGCGGCCTTGCTTCTTCATGTCGTTTTGCAGGTCGCGACGTGTCATGTCCAGACCCACGGCATAGCCGTAGATGTACTGCAGTGCATCGGCTGCCTTGATGTTCTTGCCGGCCTTGCCGATGGCAACGACCAGCTCGATTTCATGGTGCAGATTCTGGGTCAGCGTGGGATAGGCCACGGTGGTGGTGCTGCCGGCTTCCACTGCCACGGTCGCGTCCGCAGGCTTCATGAAGAAGAACGGCGGCTCGCGGCCGGTAAAGCCCATTTCCTTGGCGTGATCCTCATAGTTGCGGCCCACGCAGTAGATGCGGTGAATGGGAAAGCGCTCGCCGCGGCCCACAACAGGTAGGCTGGCAACGGCAGGGGGATTGAACACGTAACTCATGAAGTCCTCGGCAGGAACACGCGCTGAAATCAGCAATGGTTGATGTGGCAAGCAGTGTGCCACGATGCAGGCCCGGAGACGGCGTGGCAGATGACGGCTTTTACGTATTCCGGCCCTAGGGAAAATGCCAGTCCGCGCGGCTCGCGCTATGCTGCTCACATCATGAAGCTGCATACCTATTTCCGTTCTTCCGCCTCTTATCGTGTGCGCATTGCGCTGCAACTCAAGGGGCTGTCCTATGACTCCGTGCCCGTGCATCTGGTGCGCGGCGAACAAAAGGCTGTGGCCTATGCCTCCCATGTGGGTGACGCGCTGGTGCCCGCACTGGTGACGGACGAGGGGCACTGGCTCACGCAGTCCATGGCCATCATCGAATATCTCGATGAGACCCATGCTGAAACACCATTGCTGCCCAGGGATGCACTGGGCCGTGCCCATGTGCGCGCATTGGCGCAGATGGTGGCTTGCGAGATCCATCCGCTCAACAACCTGCGCGTGCTCAAGTACCTGGTGCACCAAATGGGGGCCAGCGACGAGGCCAAGAATGGCTGGTATGCGCACTGGGTGCGCTCCGGCCTGGAAGCCTTCGAGCGTCAGCTGGCGCTGCTGGATGCCGAACGCAAGGCCATGGGCCTGGCGCCGTCGACGTTTTGCTGGGGTGACGCGCCCACGCTGGCCGAATGCTGCCTGGTCCCGCAGATCTACAACGCCCAGCGCTTCAATGTGAATCTCGAGGCTCTGCCGCGCCTGATGGACGTGGTCGAGCGATGCAACGCCTTGCCGGCTTTCCAGCATGCCCATCCTTCGGCCTGTCCAGATGCTGAGTGAAGAGGGCGTCATGAGCGAGACCTATAGGCCGGGTCCACCGGACCTCTGGCCTGACTCCTGGCTGGTCCCCGACTGGCCGGCTCTGCCCGGCGTGCATGCCATCTGCACCTCGCGCGAGGGGGGCGTCAGCCAGGCACCCTGGGGCAGCATGAACCTGGGCGACCACGTGAGCGACAACCCCGCTCACGTGCGCCACAACCGTGAACTGTTCAATGCGGCGCTGCAGGCCCGCACCCCTGGTGCCTGCACGGCGTTCTTGCAGCAGGTACATGGTGTGGAGGTGCTGACGCTGGACGCAGGCAATGTGGCCGAGTCCAATGGTGCAGCCTTCGATGCCTGCGTGACCGACGATGCAGGCGTGGTCTGTACCGTCATGGTGGCAGACTGTCTGCCCGTGTTGCTGGCCCATGATTCGGGGCTGGTCGTGGGCGCGGCCCATGCGGGCTGGCGCGGTCTGGCCGGCATGCCGCCCGGTAGAAAGCCGTCTGACGGGCCCTTGCCCGGCGGTGTGCTGGAGACACTTTTCGAGACTTTCTGTCGCAAGGTGCAGATGCAGCCATCGCTTTCAGCGGGCGAAACGGAGCGTTCCCGGATTGCCGCGCACACCCAGGCCTGGCTGGGCCCATGTATAGGCCCCGATTCCTTCGAGGTGGGGGCCGAGGTACGCGATATCTTTGTGGCCCATGACCCTGATGCTGCGCGGCATTTTGTGCCGGTAGCGGGCAGTGAGGGCAAATATCTGGCCGATCTGGCTCAGCTGGCACGCCAGAGGCTTGCTGCATTGGGCATTGCTGCAATCTTCGGCAACGATGGCAGTCTGCCCTGGTGCACGGTCAGCAATGCATCACGTTTCTTCTCGCACCGGCGCGACGCCGCCCGTCTGGGCGGCAGCGGGCGGCTGGCTGCCAGCATCTGGCGCGACGCCTGAGCCGGGGCTGGGGAGCGCGTGTTCTGCAGCTAGCGCTTCCTGTTCCTGCCGGGCTTTGAGGCGGCGCTTTCTGGCTGGCGTGCCCAGTATGTAGAGCACGATGGAAAGCGGCAGCAGACCATAGAGCACAAAGGTGAAAAATGCACCCAGCAGGGTGCCGCCGGGGCTGGCGGCCTCGGCGATCGTCATCATCACGACAACGTACATCCAGGCGATGGCAATGAGGTACATGGTGTTTCTGTAATGAGCCAGAAAGCATGCTGGCTCCGGGTTGTTTTGTGTCAAAACAGCTTCATAACGGCAAAATGAGGCCGCTTCTTGTCGGAACTGCCTGGCACATAGGTGACAATGCCGCCGTGTGAGCCGTATTGCAGATTCCGCAAGCGTCCCCAGACCCTGAGATCGCCGGTCGCTTGCCTTGACTAGGATGTAAGCATGAATTTTGACCCGAGCTGGGGCCAGGCTGGCCAATCCATTCAACAATTCTGGCAGGAGCAGTGGAGCAAGAGCCTCCAGACGCTTCAGCAGATGCAGTCCGGTGCTCCCATGGGGCTCAGCGCCATGCCAGGTCTGGGGGCCGCACCCAACCCTTGGGCTGGAATCATGGATGCCATGCAATCGGCAATGCCCCAGATGGCTACGGGTTCGGCTCAAGCGGTGCAGTTCGATGCAGCCAAACTGCAGGGGCTGCAGCAGGAATACCTGCAGTCGGTGCAGTCTTTGGCAGATGGAAAACAGATTCAGGCCCTGCTGTCCAGGGACAAGCGCTTTGCCAAGCCAGAGTGGAGCGCCAATCCCGTTGCATCGATGGCCGCAGCCAACTACCTGCTGGGCAGTCGCATGCTGACCGGTATGGCCGAGGCGGTGCAGGGCGATGAGAAAACACGCAATCGCGTGCGCTTTGCGGTCGAGCAATGGGTGGCAGCCATGGCGCCCAGCAATTTTCTGGCGCTGAACGCCGATGCGCTCAACAAGGTTGTTGAAACCAAGGGCGAGAGCCTGGCTCAGGGCATTGCCAATCTGCTGGCCGACATGCGCCAGGGTCATGTCTCCATGACCGACGAAAGCCTGTTCACCGTGGGCAAGAACGTGGCGACCACCGAAGGCGCGGTGGTTTTCGAGAACGAGCTGTTCCAGCTCATCGAATACAAGCCGCTGACTGCCAAGGTATTCGAGAAACCTTTTCTGATGGTGCCGCCCTGCATCAACAAGTTCTACATTCTGGACTTGCAGCCGGACAATTCCGTGATTCGCTATGCCGTCAGCCAGGGGCACCGCACCTTCGTGGTCAGTTGGCGCAATCCCGATGAAAGCCAGGCGCACAAGAGCTGGGATGACTACATCGAAGATGGCGTGCTCAAGGCTGTGAGCACGGTTCAGGATATCTGCGAGGCGCCGCAGATCAATGTGCTGGGTTTCTGCGTGGGCGGCACCATGCTCTCCACTGCGATGGCAGTGCTGGCTGCACGCCATGCCCGCGAGCATGGACAGCCGCAAGCTGCCAAGCCCCGCAGCCGCGCTGCGGCTGCAAAGACAGGCAGCAAAACTGCTGCGGCCAAGGTGGAGGCCCACGCTTTTCCCGTAGCCAGCATGACGCTGCTGACCACGCTGATCGACTTCCGCGACACAGGCATTCTGGACATCTTCATCGATGAAAACATGGTGCGCCTGCGCGAGATGCAAATGGGCAAAGGCGGGCTGATGAAGGGCCAGGACATGGCATCCACCTTCAGTTTTCTGCGCCCGAACGATCTGGTCTGGAACTATGTGGTGGGCAACTACCTCAAGGGCGAGACACCGCCGCCATTCGATCTGCTTTACTGGAACAGCGACTCAACCAATCTTCCCGGCCCGTTCTACGCCTGGTATCTGCGCAATCTCTACCTCGAGAACAATCTGATCAAGCCCGGCGTGCTGACCGTGTGCGGCGAGAAGATCGACATGAGTCAGCTCAAGATGCCGGTCTATATCTACGGCTCGCGCGAGGACCACATCGTTCCTGTCGCTGCGGCCTATGCCTCGTCGCAGGTACTGGGCGGTGAGCGTCGTTTCGTGATGGGTGCCTCCGGCCATATCGCCGGCGTCATCAACCCGCCGGCCAAGAACAAGCGCAGCCACTGGCTGCGTGAGGATGGCGAGTTTCCCGAGGCGTTCAACGATTGGCTGGCCGAGGCCACGGAGTATCCGGGCAGTTGGTGGACGGACTGGAGTGCCTGGCTGGGCAGCCATGCAGGCAAGCAGCTCGCGGCTCCCAAGAGCTATGGCCGGGCACGTGCCTATGAAGCCATCGAAGATGCTCCGGGTCGCTACGTTCTGTCAAAAGCCTGAGCGAGGCCTGAGGCACAATCAGTTCCATATTGCGGTGCAGCAAACAAGGCTCGCATCGTGATAGGAAGCGGCGGGTGGCACGATGAACAGGATGCAACCCGCACGCATGCATCACTTGTAAGAAACCTAGAAAGGTTCGTCAGCAATGGAAGACATCGTTATCGTTTCCGCCGTGCGTACGGCGGTCGGCAAGTTCGGCGGCTCTCTGGCCAAGATTCCTGCAACCCAGCTGGGTGCGACCGTGATTTCCGAGGCTCTGGCTCGTGCCAAGGTGGGCAAGGACCAGGTCGGTGAAGTCATCATGGGCCAGGTGTTGACGGCGGCGGCCGGTCAGAATCCTGCGCGTCAGGCCATGATGGCGGCCGGCATTGCCAAGGAGACACCTGCGCTGACGATCAATGCCGTCTGCGGCTCCGGCCTTAAGGCGGTGATGCTGGCAGCTCAGGCCGTGGCAACGGGAGACAGCGAAATCGTGGTTGCCGGAGGCCAGGAAAACATGAGCCTGTCGCCCCATGCCGTGCCCAATTCGCGTGACGGCCAGCGCATGGGTGACTGGAAGATGGTGGACACCATGATCGTGGACGGTCTGTGGGATGTCTACAACCAATACCACATGGGCATCACTGCCGAGAACGTGGCCAAGGAAAAGAACGTCAGCCGCGCGCAGCAGGATGCGCTGGCGCTGGCCAGCCAGCAAAAGGCTGCGGCCGCGCAGGATGCTGGCAAGTTCAAGGACGAAATCGTTCCCGTGAGCATTCCCCAGCGCAAGGGTGACCCCATCGTGTTCGACAGTGACGAATACGTCAACCGCAAGACCAATGCCGATGTGCTGGCCACCCTCAAGCCCGCTTTCGACAAGGCAGGTTCGGTGACGGCCGGCAATGCCTCGGGTCTGAACGACGGCGCCGCCGCCGTGGTGGTGATGACGGCGGCCAAGGCCAAGGCGCTGGGCCTCAAGCCTCTGGCCAAGATCGTGTCTTACGCCACCAGCGGCCTGGCCCCAGAGGTCATGGGTCTGGGTCCTGTCTATGCCACGCGCAAGGCGCTGGATCGCGCCGGCTGGAAGGCTGCCGATGTGGACCTGTTCGAACTCAACGAAGCCTTTGCCGCACAGGCTTGCGCGGTGAATCAGGATCTGGGCATTGACACCGCCAAGGTCAACGTCAACGGCGGTGCCATTGCCATCGGTCACCCCATTGGTGCATCGGGCTGCCGCATTCTGGTGACGCTGCTGCATGAAATGCAGCGCAGCGGTGCCAAGAAGGGCCTGGCCGGTCTGTGCATCGGCGGTGGCATGGGTGTTGCTATGGCTGTGGAAGCCTGCTGAGGCTTCAGGATTGCAGACTGCTCCGGTGCTCCTGAAGACCGGCGCAGTCTGGGAAGCCCGCTGATGCCAGCCTCCCATCGACCCTAGGGAAGATCACGAGGTAAACCAAGGCGAAAGCGGGTTCATTCGGACCTACTCGATTGCATACTGGCATGGCCAGCGTGCAGGGTGTGTGGCGTTCAAAACGATAAGCAATTTCTAAGAATTCTTATCGTTGATAGTGTGATCGTGAAATAACCATTGATTGACAGGAGAGATGAATGGGTCAGAAAGTAGCGTACGTCACGGGGGGCATGGGCGGTATCGGTACCGCAATCTGCCAGCGTTTGCATAAGGATGGCTTCAAGGTGATCGCGGGTTGCGGACCATCGCGCGACTACCGCAAGTGGCTGGACGAGCAGGCGCAATTGGGTTACACGTTTTATGCCTCGGTTGGCAATGTGGGGGATTGGGAATCCACCGTCGAAGCCTTCAACCAGACCAAGGCAGAGCACGGCAACATCGATGTGCTGGTGAACAACGCGGGTATCACCCGCGACCGCATGTTCGTCAAGATGACACCGGACGACTGGAAGTCGGTCATCGAAACCAACCTCAACTCGATGTTCAACGTCACCAAGCAGGTGGTGGCAGACATGGTGGAAAAAGGCTGGGGCCGAATCATCAACATCAGCTCGGTCAACGGCGCCAAGGGCCAGGCTGGCCAGACCAACTACTCGGCCGCCAAGGCGGGCATGCATGGTTTCACCATGGCGCTGGCTCAAGAGCTGGCTGCCAAGGGAGTGACCGTGAATACAGTCAGCCCCGGTTACATCGGCACCGATATGGTCAAGGCCATTCGTCCCGATGTGCTCGAAAAGATCGTGGCGGGCGTGCCCGTCAAGCGTCTGGGCGAGCCTGCGGAGATCGCCTCCATCATCTCCTGGCTGGCTTCGGAAGAGGGCAGCTATTCCACAGGTGCGGACTTTGCGGTCAACGGCGGCCTGCATATGCACTAAGCCTTTTCAGGCATTCAGCAAAAAAGGAGCTCAGGCTCCTTTTTTCATGCCCTTCGTTTTGCACTGTGCGCTGCGACCGGAAAACTCGGTTCAGCAAATGACAAAACCCGCAGAGATCATTCATGCGGGTTTTGAGGAATGGGGGGCCACTTCAGAGAGTGGCACGGGGCAGTAAGGCTTGTGGGTTCTTTGGCCTAGCAGTGCCGACTGCCCGGGCACCTGGCTGCAACACACTGTGCTTTGGTCTGCACAGTGTTGCGCGGCGAGCGCTTAGCGCTTGCGATCGCGTTCGTCTTCGGGCCAGATGGACATGATGTTCGTGGTTTGCATGGGAATCTCTCCTGTATGTCTGTTTAACGTCTGACGGATTCAGCTCGTTGACAGCTTTTTGGAAATTTTTACCTGTTCTTTTATCCAGTGATAATCAGGCTGCAAATGCGGGGGCACGCTTGCGATCACGTTCGTCCCAGGGCCAAGCCATCAGAGACATAGCTGCTGCGGCCTGTGCGGGCTGGGCTTTGGCGGTGTCGGTAACAGTGGTGGTCATTGCAGTTCACTCCTTTGAGTGGTTCAACGCCTGGTCTGAACTGCAGGTTGACAAGAAGCTGAATCAACAGCGCAAGAAAATGCAACTCGCGTTTGCTGATGTTTTCAGCAGCCGGTATGCATGTGCAAAATGAATAGCGCCCTGCCAAAGCTGGTCAATGGCAGGGCTTTTCCTGGGCTTAGCAGGTTTCGGTGACCAGGGCTTCAATCTGCTCCGAAAGCTCCAGCCAGCGCTCTTCCAGTTGATCGATTTCAGCGTTGACGGCACTCAGCTGCTTGCCCGCTTCCACGATATCGCCACCGGATAGTCCGGGCGTGGCCAGCTTTTCTTCCAGCGCGCCGCGCTGGGCATTGAGCTTGGGCAGCGTCTTGTCGATCTGTTCCAGCTCTTTCTTGAAAGGCTTGGTCTTTTCGGCCAGTTGCTGGCGAGCTGCAGCAGCCAGGCGACGGGCTTCCTTGGGGTCACCCACGTCAGTGAATGATTCTGTTTTCAGAGCGTCCAGCGCTTTTGTAGCAGGCGCTTCAGGCGTATTTGGCTTGAGCTCTACCGGAGTTTGCACCGCTGGCGCGCTGTTGGCCTGCTGTTCGGCATTGCGTGCTTCTTCGCGCAAGCGCTTGGACTCTTCGAGCAGATAACGCTGGTAGTCGTCCAGGTCGCCATCGAACGGGCCGACAACGCCGCGGCCCACCATCCAGAAGTCTTCACATACGGCGCGAAGCAGGTGACGGTCGTGGGAGACCAGCATCACGGTGCCGTCGAAGTCGTTTAGCGCCATGGCCAGCGCTTCGCGCGTGGCCAGATCCAGGTGGTTGGTAGGCTCGTCCAGCAGCAGCAGATTGGGGCGTTGCCAGACGATCATGGCCAGTACCAGACGGGCTTTTTCGCCACCGCTCATGCTGCCCACAGACTGCTTGACCATGTCGCCGCTGAAGTTGAAGGTGCCCAGCCAGTTGCGCAAGTCCTGTTCGCGGCTGGCGGCGGGTGCGGCAGCGCCGAGTTCCCTGGCCAGACGGGTCATATGCTCCAGCGGGTTCTCGCCGGGACGCAGCACGTCGAGTTCCTGTTGGGCAAAGTAGCCGATATTGAGGCCCTTGCCTTCGGTGACGGTGCCGGCCAGCGCCTTCATCTCGCGGGCGATGGTCTTGACCAGGGTCGACTTGCCCTGGCCGTTGGCCCCGAGAATACCGATGCGCTGGCCTGCCAGCACGGAGCGGTTGACGCCCCGCAGGATGGTGGTCTGCCTGCCGTCTTCGTCCTCATAGCCGAAGCTGGCATCGGTAATCGCCAGCATGGGGTTGGGCAGATTGGCGGGTTCCTTGAATTCAAAGGTGAACTCGGCTTCGGCCAGCACCGGCCCGACCTTTTCCATGCGCTCGAGCTGCTTGACCCGGCTTTGTGCCTGCTTGGCCTTGCTGGCCTTGGCCTTGAAGCGGTCAATGAACTTCTGCAGATGGGCCATTTTTTCCTGCTGCTTGGCGAAGCTGGCCGCCTGCAGCTCCAGCTGCTGGGCACGCAGTTCCTCAAAGCGCGAGTAATTGCCGCCGTAGCGGTTGATCTGCCCGCCCTGAATCTGCAGTGTGACGTTGGTGATGGCGTCCAGGAATTCGCGGTCGTGGCTGATGACGATCATCGTGCCGCTATAGCGCTTTAGCCAGGCTTCCAGCCAGACCAGGGCATCCAGGTCCAGGTGGTTGGTGGGTTCGTCCAGCAGCAGCAGGTCGCTGGGGGCCATCAGTGCACGGGCCAGCTGCAGACGCATGCGCCAGCCGCCCGAAAAGCTGTTGACCGGGTGATCCAGCTCGGAGACCTTGAAGCCAAGACCCAGAATCAGGGCTTGCGCGCGCGATTCAGCATCATGTGCACCGGCATCGGCCAGATCCACATAGGCCTGGGCGATCTCCATACCATCGCCAGAGGCTTCGGCGGCAGCCAACTGGGCGTTCAGCTCGGCCAGGCGCGTGTCGCCATCCAGAACAAACTGGGTGGCTGATTCGTCGGTTTCCGGCATGTGCTGGGCTACCTGTGCCATGCGCCACTGAGGAGGGATGAAAAAATCACCGCCGTCTTCGCTGATGCTGCCATTGAGCAGGGCGAACAGGCTGGACTTGCCTGCACCGTTACGGCCGACAAGGCCGACGGACTCTCCCGGGTTGATGGTGGTGCTGACTTGGTCGAGCAGGACTTTGGTGCCGCGGCGCAGCGTGATGTTCTTGAGACTGATCATGACTGGGGTCGATTATCCGCGAATGCCCTCAGGCTCAGGAGCTTGAGGGAATGAGCAGGGCGGTAGCGATGCCCCGGTTGTGGCAGGTCTGTCCGAGCTTTCATATGGCCTGAAGACCTATGTTCTCCATCATCGTTTCGGTGAATTTCAGTTCATGCTCACACGCTTGGGGCCTGGGTGCAGACTCCAGCACGGTGCTGAAATAGCGAAGTCTGCGAAGATCCATGGTCGCAACTCAAAAAATCAGCTTGAAGGTCGGTATGAAAGCCTGTAGAAGGCTATTTGAAGAATTGTTAGTCTCCTGTAATGTCGGTGTAATCTGACATGGCGTAAGGGCCAAATGTCGACAAGATGGCATATCTCTAAGTCTGAAGTCCGACAGATTAAGTATGTCGGTCCTACAACTGATGCAGCAAAACCTGTCCCTCTCTTCACATTCAACCACCCCGAGCAGAAACGGCTCTGCCCACTGGCGCATTGAAGACATTGACTTCTCTGCCATCGATCGCAGTGCCATAGAGCACAACCAGGATCTGTTCTTCCTGCTGATGAGCGCCTCGTTCATCGAAACCGGCTCGGATACCTATGCGGCCAACCTGGCCGAGCATTACGCTGCCTGGCCCGAGATCGCGGTCTGGCTCAAGGATCAATGGGAGTCCGAAGAACTGCAGCACGGACGCGCACTACGGGCCTATGTGGAAGCCGTGTGGCCGGAGTTTCCCTGGCAGCAAGCCTACGACAGCTTTTTCGCCGAATATTCGCAGCTGTGCACCATGGAGGAGCTCTACCCCGACCCGCGCCTGGAAATGGTGGCGCGCTGCGTGGTGGAAACCAGCACCACGGCCTATTACCACACCTTGCGCGAACTCAGCGACGAGCCGGTTCTGAGCGAGTTGCTGGGCAATATCCGTAACGACGAGGTCAACCACTTCAAGCACTTCCTCAAGTACTTCAAGGAGCTGCAGCAGCAGTCGCCTGTGGGCCGCACGCGCATTGCCAAGGCACTGTATGGCCGCCTCAAGGAGTTGCGAGAGAGCGATTCGGATATCGCGCTGCGTCATGTCTGGGCGCACAAGGGTCCTTATTTCTCCGATAGCAGCACTCGCTTCGAAGACATGGCCCAGCGCATTTACGAGCTGGTCAGCCGTCGCCTGCCTGCCGATCTGGCCGTGCGCATGCTGCTCAAGCCCATGCTGCTGCCAGCACGCGTGGAGGGCATGGTGCGCACACCCATCTCCAAGCTGGCAACACGCATGATGTCGTACTGAGTCTTGCATGCATCCAGCACGCCGCAGCGCATGGCGGAACTGCTGGGCACGGCGGGCTTCGAGATGGAAGAGGATCCGGGGCCTGCGCAGCTCAATGCCCGCTTCTTTGCAGGCAGGCGCGATGGCCTGCAGATTGCGGGTGGCGGTTCTCGCTATCCGAGTGCGGTAAAGCGTGCTTGAGCGCTTGTTCAAAGGCCTGAATAGAGAAAAAGGCACAAGGCTTTGAGAAGCCTGTGCCTTGGATGCGCGACGAAGAACTTACAGTTGCAAGGCGGCGGTATTGCCCTCGGACCAGTGGCGCAGCGCCTCTTCGGTAATCAGCAGCACCTGCTCGTCACCCGAGCTGGTGTCGAGCCAGAACACGGGCAGGTCGGGGAAGGCTGCCTCGAAGTACGGCTTTTCATTGCCTATCTCCAGTACCACCACGGCGTCCTTGCTCAGGCGCGCGGGCAGGTCCTCGAGCAGTCGGCGGATGAAGTCCATGCCGTCGGCGCCGCCGGCTAGGGCCAGCTCGGGCTCGGCCTGGTACTCGGCAGGCAGCTTGCCCATGCTGTCGGAGTTCACGTAGGGCGGGTTGCACAGCACCAGATCCCAGGGGCCGGGCACCTGGCTCATGCCGTTGCTTTCCAGCAGCGTCACGCGATCCTGCAGCCCGTGCTTGTCCACATTGATGCGGGCGACGGCCAGGGCATCGGTCGAGATATCAGCACCCGTCACCCGGACTTCGGGATAGGCCATGGCGGCAAGGCAGGCCAGAGAGCCGTTGCCGGTGCATAGGTCGAGCACCTGCACGGTCTTGTCGGACAGCCAGCCGTCGATGCTGCCATCGGCCAGCAGCTCGGCGATAAAGCTGCGCGGCACGATGGAGCGCTCGTCGATGTAGAAGGGCACTCCTACAAGCCAGGCCTCGTTCGTCAGATAGGCTGCGGGCTTGCGGCTGCGTATGCGCTCTTCAAAAAGAGTAGCTATCTGAGCTTGTGTATCAAGAGATACAGGCTGACTTGCTACAGATTCAGGAGCACCGGGTGTGAGTTCACTGTCCAGTGGCAGGCCCAGCTTCCAGAGCACCAGCCAGGCCGCTTCGTCCTCGGCCGTGGCCGTGCCATGGCCAAAAGCCACGCCGGCAGCTGTGAGAGCCCGAGCGCCGCTGGCAATCAGTTCGGCAACGGTGTTGCCCGAGATCAGGAGGATGCTGGTGTTGCTCATGCGGTCTGGGGGGCGGTCTGCTGGCGCTGGAGTTGTTCCAGAGTCTTGCGGTAGATGTTTTTCAGTGGCTCGATATCGGCCACGGCGATGTGTTCGTCGATCTTGTGGATGCTGGCATTGGGCGGGCCCATCTCTATGACCTGAGGGCATATCTGGGCGATGAAGCGGCCATCGCTGGTGCCGCCTGTGGTGGACAGCTCGGTATCGAGTCCGGTTTCATCCTTGATGGCGGCCTGCACGGCCTGCACCAGCGTGCCCGGTGTGGTCAGAAAAGGCTGTCCGCCCACGGTCCAGACCAGCGAGTATTCGACGCCATGGCGGTCCAGGATTTCATGCACGCGCTTTTGCAGGGAGTCGGAGCTGGACTCGGTACAGAAGCGGAAATTGAAGTCGATCACCACATGGCCGGGAATGACGTTGCTGGCGCCCGTTCCGCCATGAATATTGCTGATCTGCCAGCTTGTGGGCGGGAAGAATGCATTGCCGCGGTCCCAGACCGTGGCCGCGAGTTCTGCGAGTGCGGGCAAGGCCTCGTGAATGGGGTTGCGTGCCAGTTGCGGGTAGGCGATATGGCCTTGCACACCGTTGACGGTGAGCTTGCCGCTCATGGTGCCGCGGCGGCCGTTCTTGATCATGTCGCCGGTCTGCTTGACCGAGGTGGGCTCGCCCACGATGCACCAGTCCAGGCGCTCGCCGCGCTGGCGCAGCTCTTCAACCACGACCTTGGTGCCGTCGACCGAGGGGCCTTCCTCGTCGCTGGTCAGCAGCAGGGCGATGTCGAAGGCGGGCTCGGGTGTGGTCTGCAGAAACTCCTCCAGCGCCACGACAAAGGCGGCGATGGAGGTCTTCATATCGCTGGCACCACGGCCGTAGAGCTTGCCGTCGCGGTGCATGGGTACGAAAGGCGGGCTGGTCCATTCCTTGAGCGGGCCCGGTGGCACCACATCGGTATGGCCGGCAAAGACCAGCACAGGCCTATCTGAATTGATAGCGCCTTGCGTAGACTGAGCAATCGCAGGAGCGCGCTTTGCCCACAGGTTTTGTACGCGAAAGTCTGCGGGGCCGCTATCCAGACGTTCGCAGGTAAAACCCATGGTTGTCAGGGCATCGGCGAGCAGCTCAAGGCAGCCAGCATCTTCGGGGGTGACGGAGGGCAGGCTGATGAGCTGCTCGGTCAATTGCAGTGTCCGGGACATGGAGGGGGCTTCAAACTAAAACAATGCCTATGCCGCCTTGGCTGGCGGCTTCAGGCGGTTCTGACATCCAGGGTGATTTCCGTGAAAGACGGCATATCGTCATCGCCGGGCAGAATCACATCGGTGACGGCCGGGGCGTTGGCAGCAGTGGCCGCGTGGCTGACGTCATTATCCATGCGCCACATCAGATTGGTGGGCGAGTCGGCATAGGCCAGCGCTTCACTGCGCTCAATTGTGCCACTGCGCACCAGGGCCGCCAGTGCGTCCTCGAAGGTCTGCGAGCCTTCGGCCATGGATTTTTCCATGGCCTCCTTCACGCCACCGAAGTCGCCCTTGACGATCATGTCGCTGATGAGCTTGGTGTTGAGCATGACTTCCACGGCCGGCACGCGCGTGCCGGTAACGGTACGGACCAGGCGCTGAGAGATCACGGCCTTGAGCGAGGCGGCCAGCTCGCCCAACATGCTGGGGCGTACCTCCTCGGGGAAGAAGGACAGGATGCGGTTGAGCGTGTGATAGCTGTTGTTGGCATGAAGGGTTGCCAGGCACAGATGGCCGGACTGGGCATAGGCCAGTGCGGCCGACATGGTCTCGCGGTCGCGGATTTCGCCGATCAGAATCACATCGGGTGCCTGACGTAGCGCATTCTTGAGTGCGGTTGCAAGGGTACTGGTATCGGTGCCGACCTCACGCTGGTTGACGATGGATTTCTTGTTGCGAAACTGGTATTCGACGGGGTCTTCCACCGTGAGGATATGGCCAGTGAGCGTTTCGTTGCGCTCGTCGATCATGGTCGCCAGTGTCGTGCTCTTGCCTGAGCCCGTGGCGCCAACGACAAGCACCAGGCCGCGCTTTTCCATGACCAGTTCGCTGACAATGGACGGCAGGTTCAGGCTGTCGCGCGAGGGCACCTGCTGCGAGATGAAGCGCACGACAACTGCGTAGGAGCCACGCTGGCGCATGGCGCTGATACGAAAACGTCCTATGCCGCTCATGGGAATGGCCATGTTCAGCTCGCCCGTCTGCTTGAGCTCCTCTATGGCTTCCGGCTTGACGACTTCGGAGAGCAAGGCCAGCGGAGCTTCGACCGGCAACTCCTGATTGTTGATGGGGATGCAGATACCGTTGATCTTGATCAGCGCCGGCGCACGGGCGGAGAGATAGACGTCCGAGGCTTTTTTCTCGGACATCAGACGCAGAATTTTTTCCATGGTGCTCATTTTTTCTTCATCCTTTTTCGCTCAGCCTCTCTATGCACGCATGTTAGCGTGTGTCAACTCGGTGCAGGTCGCGCGTGATGCGCAAAGCTGATTTCCAGCATGAAAAAAGCCTGCACGCTTGGGAGCGGGCAGGCTTGTGAGCGGGGTGGCCATGGCGGTGTCTGCATCAAGGCAGAGCAGGCGTGGCCAGGCTCCCATCAGTCGCGCAGCAGGTCGTTGATGCTGGTCTTGGAGCGGGTCTGTGCATCCACGCGCTTGACGATGATGGCGGCATACATGGAGTAGTCCTTGCCATCCTTGGTCTGCTTGGGGATGTTGCCGCTGACCACCACCGATCCGCTGGGCACGCGGCCGTAGGTGATTTCGCCGGTTTCGCGGTTGAACAGAGGGGTGGACTGGCCGATGTACACGCCCATGCCGAGAACGGAGTTTTCTTCCACGATCACGCCTTCGACGACTTCGGAGCGGGCGCCGATGAAGCAGTTGTCTTCGATGATGGTGGGGTTGGCTTGCAGGGGCTCGAGCACGCCGCCCAGGCCCACGCCGCCGGACAGGTGCACGTTCTTGCCGACTTGAGCGCAGGAGCCCACGGTGGCCCAGGTGTCGACCATGGTGCCTTCGTCCACATAGGCGCCGATGTTCACATAGGAAGGCATCAGGATGGCGCCCTTGGCGATGAAGGAGCCGCGACGAGCCACGGCAGGAGGCACCACGCGCACGCCGGTGGCGGCGATCTCAGCCTCGCTCATGCCTTCGAACTTGGTGGGTACCTTGTCGAAGAAGTTCAGGGCGCCGCCGTTGATCAGCGCATTGTCCTTGAGACGGAAGGACAGCAGCACGGCCTTCTTGATCCACTGGTGCACGGTCCACTGGCCCACGCCTTCGCGGCTGGCCACGCGCAGCTTGCCGTCATTGAGTTCGGCAATCACGTGCTCCACGGCATCCACCACTTCCTTGGGGGCGGCGGAAGGCGAAATAGTGGCACGGTTGTCCCAGGCGTTGTCGATGATGGATTGCAGTTGTTGCGTCATGATGTTTTCGGTCAAAGATCGAAAGTTGAGGTGAATCGTTGAGTCATAAAGGCCTGCACCGGGCAGGCCCTGGGGTGGAAATCAGCGTATGCGCGACTCGATGAACCGGGCAATGCGCTGAGCTGCTTCAAGGCATTCTGCCGTCTCGGCCACCAGAGCCATGCGAATGCGGTTGGCTCCGGGGTTGAAGCCATGGGCCTCACGTGCCAGATAGCTTCCCGGCAAAACCGTTACACCTGTATGAATATACAGTTCCTTGGCGAATTGTGCATCATCCATACCCAGTTGCGGCGGAATGCCGGCCCAGAGATAGAAGCTGGCATCGGGCAGCTTCACATCCATGACCCTGGACAGCACAGGCGTGACCTGGGCAAACTTCTCGCGGTAGAGACGGCGATTTTCCTGCACATGGGCCTCGTCACCCCAGGCGGCAATCGATGCCGTCTGGACCACGGGGCTCATGGCACCGCCGTGATAGGTGCGGTAGAGCAGGAAGGACTTGAGCAGGGCCGCATCGCCTGCCACAAAGCCGCTGCGCAGTCCGGGCACATTGCTGCGCTTGGACAGGCTGGTGAACATCACCAGATTCTTGAAATCATGGCGACCGAGCTTTTGTGCCGCTTCCAGGCCGCCCAGCGGAGCTTCCTCCTGGAAGTAGATCTCGCTGTAGCACTCGTCGCTGGCAATCACAAAGCCATGCTTGTCGGACAGGGCGAACAGCTTCTCCCATTCGCCCAGTGGCATCACGGCGCCCGTGGGGTTGCCGGGAGAACAGACAAAAATCATCTGCGTGTTCTGCCATACCTCCTCGGGCACGGCATCCCAGTTCACGGCGAAGTTGCGCGCGGCATCACTTGCAGCGTAATAGGGTGTGGCCCCGGCCAGCAGCGTTGCACCTTCGTAGATTTGATAGAAGGGATTGGGGCAGATGACGCGCGCACCGGCTCGGGTGCTGTCCACCACCACCTGGGTAAAGGCAAACAGGGCTTCACGCGAGCCATTGACGGGCAGAACCTGGGTCGCTGCATCGAGTTCTACGCCATAGCGCCGGTTGGCCCATTGCGCACAGGCCTGGCGCAGCGCTGGCAGACCGGCGGTGGCGGGGTAAACGGACAGGCCCTGGAGTTCGCTGCTCAGTGCTTTTTCAATGAACGCCGGCGTGGCGTGGCGCGGCTCTCCGATGCCCAGGCTGATGGGGCGCAGGCCCTCGGGCGGCTGGGCAGAGGCAAACAGTTGGCGAAGGCGTTCAAACGGATAAGGCTGTAAGCGCGAGAGCAGGGGATTCATAGTGAGACATTATGGGCTGATGCCATTTTCGCATGAGAAAACAGTGCTCATGGTTTCGATTTTGCGGGTTTGCAGGCACCGTAAATTGCAATTTGTTACGTAAGCTGGATGACAGAGCAAAGGGCTACCGTGAGCAGGCTGCAAGCTCAGCAAACGAAGTCGACCACAAAAAACGAATGGAGACAGGCAATGCAAAAGCGCATCTTGCCCGACAAAAAAAACCGCGTACGAATGAGGAATTCCGGATGGCTGTGCTTGGGGTTGCCATGGCTGCTGGCCGGGCCTGTTTTGCCCGTGCTGGGCCTGAGCGGAACATGGCAGCTGGGCTGGTTGCTGCTGTGGATCATGGGAGTGCTGTTGTGGGTCGGTGCTCTTCACAAGAGCTGGCAGCAGCAGTGGCAGGACATGCAGCTGGCGCTGGAAAAAGTCGCCCATGGCGACCTGAGTATGAGCGCTGCCAAAGGGGCGCAAGCGGCTGCGGCGACATCGGGCCTGACCGAGTCCATGGTGCATGCGTTGTCGGCCATGGTGGCCGATGTGCGCAGCAACGCGGCCCTGGTGGCCCAGGCTGGACAGGGCATGGTCAAAGACCACCAGGCCCTGTCTGAACGAACCGAGATGCAGGCGAGCAATCTCGCGCAGACGGTGGTCAGTGTCGAGCAACTCAGCGCAGCGGTTCAGCACAGCGCCGAGGTGAGCAAGGCGGCCCATGGTCGTGCCGACGGCGTGCGCTCGGCCGCCGATCAGGGCGCCCAAGCCATGCAGCATGCCGTGCAGTCGGTGGAGCTGATCGAGCGCAATGCCGGGCGCATGCGGGAAATCATTGGGGTGATAGACGGCATTGCCTTTCAGACCAATATTCTGGCCCTCAATGCGGCCGTGGAGGCCGCCAGGGCCGGTGAGCAGGGGCGCGGCTTTGCCGTCGTGGCCAGCGAGGTGCGTACGCTGGCGCAGCGCAGCGCCGAAGCTGCCAAGGAGATACGCCAGCTGATCGGCGAGACAGTGCAGCAGGTGAGCCAGAGCACGCAGCTGTTGCGCAACGCCGTCGAGCAGACTCAAGGGGTGACGCGAGCCATCCATGATGTGGTCAGTCATATGGGGACGCTCTCGGACTCGGCCAGCAGCCAGAGCACGGGGCTTCAGGAAATCAGCAATGCCGTGCACCAGATCGATGAAATCACCCTGCACAATGCCCAGATGGTCGGTCAGGCGCTGCAGCAGGCCCGCGAGCTGCAGCTGCGGGCCCAGCACCTGTCGGACGCCGTGTCGCGCTTCAGATTGCAGCAGGGCACGGCCGAGGAGGCCGTGGCCCTGGTGCAGGCAACCATGCGGCAAGCCAAAAGCTCGTCCAGTGTCGCCAGCCTGCTGCAGACCGTGACCGATCCTGAGCAGCCATTCCACGACCGCGACATGTATGTGTTCGCTCTGTCCTCGGAAGGGGAGTACCGTGCCTTCGGCGGCAATCCCGCCAAGGTGGGGCTGCGCGTGCAGGATGTGCCCGGCATCGACGGCGACAGCCTGATGGCCGACATCATGGCTCAGGCCGAGTTGCGCCCGGGCTGGGTCGAGTATGACTACATCAACCCCAGCAACCAGCAGGTGCAGACCAAGATGTCCTATGTCTGCAAGCATGCAGGCCTGTACTGGGGCTGCGGCGTCTACAAAAGCCTGGTCAGCGTCTAGTGAGACCCCGAGAGAGCTTTGCAGCCCCAGGAGATGCTATTGAATCAAGAGCTGCTGGCGCTTTTTTGCATAAGCGATAGCGGCTTATTCAGTATCAATTCTGGGCGCGCTGAGCCTTGGCCTTGGCCAGAATGGCGGCAATCGCAGCCTTTTTGTCGGGTGCTGGCGCTGCCGTCGTGACGGCCTGAGCACCGGCTTCTGCCGCAGGAGGCTGTGCCGTGGTGCGCACCGGCGCATTGGCCTTGCGACCCGTGCGCTGCAGATGCACTCCATAGCGGTGGCGGGCATGCTCGGCCTGGGAAGCGCTCCAGGCTGACCAGCCCGTGGCCTCGGCACTGGCATTGACCAGCTCTATGCAATCGACCGGACAGACGGGAATGCACAGCTCGCAGCCCGTGCAATGCTCGGCAATCACGGAGTGCATGCGCTTGTTGGCACCCAGAATCGCGTCGGTGG
The DNA here is from genome assembly GCF_016772095.1 of Comamonas sp. NyZ500. NCBI lineage: Bacteria > Pseudomonadati > Pseudomonadota > Betaproteobacteria > Burkholderiales > Comamonadaceae > Comamonas > Comamonas sp. NyZ500. The sequence goes on from NZ_JAEIJE010000015.1 coordinate 119,216, forward strand.
GACAGGCCTTGATGCACAACGTGCAGCCTATGCACCAGGCTTCGTCGATCAGGGCCAGGGTGCGCGGGGTTTCGATGCCATTTGCGGCGTTGAGCGGCAACTCCGGCCTGCCGGTGATGGACGCCAGGCGGCGCACGCCTTCCTGGCCACCGGGTGGGCATTGATTGATGGCGGCTTCTCCGCTAGCAATGGCCATGGCATAGGACGCGCAATCGGGATAACCGCAGCGCGTGCACTGTGTCTGGGGCAGGGCTGCATCGATGTTCGCAGCCAGTGCTTGAAGCGAAGAGGCTGCGGACATGGATGAGTTCATTCTGGTCTGGCGAGCCTTTACGCCCTGGCGCGGTGGGGGCCGCGTCCTTTCTGGGCAGGGGCGCTATTTTGACCTGTTTTCAGGGTCTTGGCAGACTTGTCGGCATGGGCCTCGTTGCTTTCCAGCTCGGCTCCGTCGTCACTGACGCTGCTCAGATGGCCTGCGGCGCTGGCGGCTGTCGCGCTTGCGGGCTGGTGGGACAGGATGAAGTCGCGCACCTGCGGGTAGACGGTCTTGCGCCAGCGGCTGCCGCTGAAGATGCCGTAATGGCCTGCACCTTGGACTTCGATATGCTGGCGCGCCTCGGCCGCGATGCCGGCACACAGATCATGGGCGGCGCGGGTCTGGCCTGCGCCCGAGATATCGTCGAGCTCGCCTTCCACGGTCAGCAAGGCTGTGTGGCGGATATCCTGAGGACGCACCAGCTCGGGCTGGCCCTGCTCGTTTTTGACTTCCCAGGTGCCCTTGACCAGCTTGTACTCCTGAAACACGGTGGCGATGGTCTCCAGATAGTAGTCGGCATCCATGTCCAGCACGGCGTTGTACTCGTCATAGAACTTGCGGTGGTGCTCGGCGCTGGCCTCGTCACCCTTGATCAGATCCTTGAAATAGTCGTAATGGCTGTTGGCATGGCGGTCGGGATTCATGGCCACAAAGCCCGAGTACTGCAAAAAGCCAGGGTAGACGCGGCGGCCGGCACCGGGGTAATTGTTCGGTACCTCGTAGATGACGTTGTTCTCGAACCATTCGTAGCTGCGGGTTTCGGCCAGGTTGTTGACGGCCGTCGGTGAGCGGCGCGCATCAATAGGGCCGCCCATCATGGTCATGGACAGCGGCGTCACCTCGCCACGGCTGGCCATCAGCGAGACGGCCGCCAGCACGGGCACCGTGGGTTGGCAGACGCTGACCACATGGCACTGGCCATAGCGCCCTTGCAGATAGCGAATGAATTCCTGCACATAGTTCACATAGTCGTCCAGATGGAACTCGCCTTCGGACAGCGGCACGGTGCGGGCATTTTTCCAGTCGGTGATATAGACCTTGTGGCCTCCGAGCATGCTTTGCACGGTGTCGCGCAGCAAGGTGGCATAGTGGCCCGAGAGGGGGGCAACGATCAGCACCACGGGCTGGCTGAGCATGAGATCCAGTGTTTCTGGATCGTCGGAAAAGCGCTTGAAGCGGCGCAGCTCACAAAACGGCTTGTCGACCTCCACCCGCTCGCGGATGGTGACATCCACGCCGTTGACTTCGACGTTATGCAGATCGAATTCGGGCTTTTCGTAGTCCTTGCCCAAGCGGTACATGAGGTTGAAGCCCGCTGCCATGCGCTGGGCCAGTGGCACCTGGCTGAAGACCGAGTGGGGGTTGTTGTAGAACTTGGAGGCGGCCTGGGCAAAGTCTGCAAAGGGCTCAACCATTGCGCGCTGCATTTCGTAGATCTGATAGAGCATGGGACGCACTTCTGCGGGTTATGTTGCAGTGCAATATAACAGCAGAGTTTGACATGCGAAGTAGTGAATTCCCTTCAAACCGCGCAACTGCGGGGATTGCGCAACGCATGCCGGACTTGACCGCGCTTGAAAGTAAAAAAGCTGACCGAAGCCAGCTTTTTCATGCAGCGTCAAAGCATCTGCTCTGCGGGTTCCGGCAGGATCTCGTTCGGCTTGGTGCGGGCCAGCTTCATGACCTCGTGCGCAGGCAGGGTCTTGAGACGGTGATCGCTCCAGACCTGGCGCCAGCGGCGCGCACCGGCGAGGCCGTTGCGCAGCCCCAGCATATGCCGGGCAATCGAATACCAGTGCGTTCCATGCTCGCGCGCTTCGCGTTCCATATACAGCACCATCTGCTCTTCGATCTGCTCGCGCGTACGCTCTCTGCTCTCATCCTGATAGTAAAGAACATCCCAGGACGCCATCCACCAGGGGTTGTGATAGGCCTCGCGGCCCACCATGACGCCATCGACCTGCTGCAATTGCTGCTGTACCACGTCATCGGTCTTGATGCCGCCGTTGACAGCGATGGTCAGGCCCGGAAAGTCACGCTTGAGTTGTGCGACGACTTCGTAGCGCAGCGGCGGGATTTCACGGTTTTCCTTGGGGGAGAGGCCTTTGAGCCAGGCGTTGCGGGCATGAACCACAAACACCTGGCAGCCTGCATCGGCAACGGTGCCGACGAAGTCGCGCACAAAATCGTAGCTTTCGATCTTGTCGATGCCGATTCGGTGCTTGACAGTGACGGGCACGGACACCACATCGGCCATGGCCTTGACGCAATCGGCTACCAGTGCGGCCTCGTTCATCAGGCAGGCGCCGAAAGCCCCACGCTGAACGCGCTCGCTGGGGCAGCCGCAGTTGAGATTGATCTCGTCATAGCCCCATTGCTCGCCCAGGCGTGCACTGTGCGCCAGATCTGCTGGCTCCGAGCCACCCAATTGCAATGCCACGGGGTGCTCTTCGGCCTCAAACCGTAGATGACGAGCCACGTCGCCATGCACCAGAGCTCCGGTCGTCACCATTTCGGTGTAGAGCAGGGTGTGCTGGCTGAGCAGGCGGTGGAAGTAGCGGCAATGCTTGTCTGTCCAGTCCATCATTGGCGCCACCGACATGCGCCACATGCTGCTATCTAGTTGTTTTTTAACAGTTTGTTCGGTGCTCATACTATGAAAAGTGCCTTGTGGTGCACTGAAAATTGACCCTGTCTTACCCCGTTTTTCCGGGTTTTTTGATGCTGAATGCTACATTGATGCACCACGAATTTCATGGAGCATTGATGGGAACCATCACCCAACGAAAGAGTGCCAAGGGTGTCATATCGTTCCAGCTCATATCCGTCTGAAGGAAGGCGGATAGCTGACTCTTTCCGAGTCCAAGGCGTTCACCCGGCGTGCTCTTGCCCAGAAATGGTTGCGGAGACGTGAAGCAGAAATCGAGGAGGCCCAAGCGACAGGCCTGCCTGTTCAAGGTCTCGTCACCCTCAAGCAGATACTGCAGGATTATGTCAGCGATGCAAAAGGCATCGTGGCATGGGGGCGGTCCAAGACGGCCGACATCACCCGGCTGCAGAAGGCCAAGTTGGCGCACTGGGATGCCCGGCACCTGCGAGCCGTCGACTTCATCGAGTACGCCAGGTGGCGGTGCACCGAAGAGGAGGCGGGCCCGGCCACAGTGCTCAACGATATCGTCTGGTTGCGCCAGGCCTGCCTGGGCGCCGTGGCGCGCTACGGCATGAACAAGCTGGTGCAGGAGCTGGACGCTGCCAAGCAGGAGCTGCTGCGGCTCAAGATCATCTCCAAGCACGGTACGCGAGCTATTTTTGCTGGACTTGGAAGAAAAGAAGGAAGCTGCAGACAGTTGACTGACCACTGCGCCAGCAGGGTGCAGTGCCTACAGGTCTGCTTGATGGGTAACAAGATCTAGTTGTTGTTTAAGGGGGCTTGACCGCGCCGGCTATCTCATAGCGGAGTGCAGTTCAAGAAAGACCTGCACTCCCACTAAGCCGGCTGCATTTCTCCAGTCTCTGATTGACTATAGACAGCCACACGGTTTCTTCCTTCACGCTTGGCCTTGTAGAGCATCTCGTCGGCGTATTTGATAACCGTTGGGATGTCGGAAGAGCTGTTCGGCCAGCTTGCCACACCTAGGGAAATGGTGATGTGGCCAACGCCTTCAAACACTGCTGCTTCCACTTGCTTGCGCAAGCGCTCTGCGACTTGAACTGCGGTCGTTTCGCTGGTTCGAGGCAAGACGATTAAGAATTCTTCACCGCCAACACGGCAAGGTAAGTCATCTGCGCGTGAGACAGATTTCATCTGCTTGGCCAGGTCACGCAAGACGATGTCACCTGCATCATGCCCAAAGGTGTCGTTGACCTTCTTGAAGTGGTCGATGTCGATAGATACCACTGAGAAAATCTGGCTGGAAGCTTCGAGCTTTTGCAATGCAGCTTCCAGGCTTCGACGATTGCCAAGCTTGGTCAAAGGATCAGTCTTAACATCATCCTGAAGTTTTTGTATGTTTCTATTGAGCAAGGAAATGCCAATTAACATGGCTTTTTTCAACTCATAGGACTCTATATACCACGATTTTATTTTCTGTATGTTCTCCTCTGTTTCTGGGTGGCCTATGTTTTTTGCACCTTCAGACAGTAATTGCAGCGGTTTTGCAATTCTGTTAGCGCACCAACAGATCAGAAATACAGAAATTACCGCTATAGGTAGCGTCTTAAGAATTACTTGCTTCATCAGCGAGTCCAATGGAGCAAGGGTTGCCGACAGGGGTCTCTGTGCAACGACTCCCCAGTTCGTAGTGGGAATGACTGCATAGCCTGAAATCATCTCAACCCCACGAGTATTCTTAACGATCTGGCTGCCAGACTCACCATTATGAATTTTCTCGGTGACTTCATTGCCGCTCACGAGTGTCCCTACTCGATTTTTGTCAGGATGATAGACAAGCTTTTTGTTCTGATCGACAACATACAGGTATGAGCCATCTTTGTGATAGTGCGTGCCAAGCAGATGGTTGAGGATGCTCTGTTGGTTGAGGTAGATCGTTCCTCCAACCATGCCTAAATAGTTGCCAGATGGGTCGTGGATAGGATGAGAGATGAATACCAGCAAATTTCCGATGGTGGAGATATATGAGTCACTAATTAGCGGTTTCTGCGTTTTTATCGATTCAACGATGCCTGGTGTTGCGAGAGTTCTTCCCGTGAGTTTCAGCGTTTCAGGTGAAGAAGCTAGCACACTAGAGCGAGCATCAACTATAAGAATAGAGTTGAAGCTTTCTGTCTGAGTTTTCAGTCTTTCTGACTCTGATTTTAATACTTCAATGTTATTGAAGTTTTTTGATAAATAGACCGAGCTTGCCGCTAGCTGTTGTTGAGCTGCCCTAAGAAAGTCATCGGTGCTCTTTGCCAGTTTTGTTGCGTAGACGAAATTCCCGTTCAGATTTTCATCGATGAGCTGCTGGCGTTGAACTGTATAGGCTGCATAGAATGTATTAACTAAGGAGATAAATGCGCTGGCAACCGTGAGCAATAGGATCAAACGCCTAATATCCATTTTGCAAAAAATCTTGCTTATATTGAATTTCACAAAGTTCCTAGAAAATAAATTTTAATAAAAACTATCGATGTGCGCATATCTATTGTTTATTTTACTTTTGTATGAGAATTTCCTAGGGTTAGTACCTGTGTAAAAAGTACAGGCACTATTGACAGGCCCATTTCCCGGCAGCTGCAGGCAACGTTGGCAAGTTGCTATACGGCTTCGCTGCCGCTTGCTTGATTGCATAGATCAACCTGTGGTGTCTGTAGCTGCTCAAGAATGCAAGGCTTCCAAGTCAACACCGAACAGCTCGCCACTGCTGTTCGGCCTGAACTGTTAATTTCCACGCAAAACTGACCCGCCATTTCCATCTCAAACTGACCCACTCTTTGACTTGAGCCGCAAGGCTCA
>NZ_JAEIJE010000016.1:0-117673 GCF_016772095.1 Comamonas sp. NyZ500
AGAAACTGCTCGCTGCCGGGGTCGCCATGCAGGATATGGTTCTCACCGCCTTCTTCGTAGTTCAGCACGAACTGAACAGCCACGCGGGCTTTGCCGGGCCATTCGGGATGGGGCGTGTTGCGGCCGTAGCCAATCAGGTCGCGTGGGTAGGAGGCGGTGGAATCGTAAGTCATAGGGATACGGATGAAAGTGCCATCGACAAATCGTTCGTTGGCAAATCGCGGTCGAAGGTCAGGCCTGCTTCCACGTGGTCCAGGTGCAGCTGCATCAGCTGCACCGCATGTTCGGCATCGCCCGCAGCCAGTGCGGTCACGATGTCGGCATGTTCTTCGTGCGAATGCTCGGCCGCCGATGCAGACTGGTACATCAGGGTGATCAATGCGCAGCGGGAAATCAGCTCGCCCAGCAACTGAGCCAGCACCTCGTTGCCCATGAGCTCGGCCATGCGCACATGGAAGTCGCCCAGCAGCTCGGTGCGCTGGCCCACGTCATTGGCTTCCATGGCCTTCTTCTCGGCAGCCACATGCTGCTTGAGGGCGCGAATCTTGGCAGCGCTGCTTTGCTTGACAAAGCTGCGCACCATCTCGGCCTCGAGCATGCGGCGCACGGCAAACACCTGGCGCGCCTCGTCCACCGAGGGCGTGGCCACAAAGGCGCCGCGGGCGGGCTCGAGCCGGATGAGACGGTTTTGCGAAAGCTGGAACAGGGCCTGGCGCACCAGGGTGCGGGAAACTCCAAAGTGGTCGGCCAGCTTTTGCTCGGCCAGCTTGGTGCCGGGCATCAGGCGATGCTCGACGATGGCCTTGGTCAGGCTTTCGACAATGAAACTGGTGGTGGAAGTTTCCATAAATCCATCATAGCGGTTGAAGACAAGTTTTGTATACAGTTTCTGTTCACCAAACATGGTGTTTGTATCGATGTTCAGGCGCAGAAAGCTGTGCGCAAGCGCGCAAACCCAATGGGAGCAAGGGCTTGCAACATTGGTGTTGCAAAGATCAGCAGTGTTGTGACTGGGGGCCCTCTGTAAGGGAAAAAAGCCCGAATGCACAATGCGCAGCTATGCAAGCACAGAATACATCCTCGCGCGCGCAGGCCGCGGCAACGCCTGTTCCCCAGCAAGACCCGGCTGGCTTTCTGCGTCATCTGTATGACGTGGCGGTGCGCAATGCCCTGCCCATCGAGGGGCTGGCGCGTCATCTGCCCAAGCCGCCCAAGGGCCGCACGCTGGTGCTGGGTGCCGGCAAGGCCGGCGGCTCCATGGCGCAGGCGCTGGAAGCTCTGTGGCCGCAGGATGCGCCACTGTCGGGCCTGGTGGTGACGCGCTATGCACATATTCCCCCACGCCCCGAAGGGCTGGCCCAGCGCCTGGAGGTGGTGGAAGCCGCCCACCCCGTGCCGGACGCGGCTGGTCTGGCTGCGGCCGAGCGCATTCTGGCGCTGACCGAGGGCCTGATGGCCGATGATCTGGTGATCTGCCTGATCTCCGGCGGCGGCTCCTCCCTGCTGACGCTGCCCGCCGAAGGCATTGACCTGGCCGAGAAGCAGCGCATCAACAAGGCGCTGCTGGAGAGCGGCGCTGCGATTGGCGAGATGAACTGCGTGCGCAAGCACCTCTCGCGCATCAAGGGCGGCCGTCTGGCAGCCGCCTGCCATCCCGCCAAGGTGGTGACGTTGACCATCAGCGATGTGCCCGGCGACGATCCTTCGGTGATCGCCAGCGGACCCACGGTGCCGGACGCGTCGACCTGTGCCGACGCACTGGCCATCCTGGACCGCTACCAGATCGGCATTCCCGAGTCCGTGCGCGCTGCGCTGCAAGCCGGCGAGCTGGAGACGCCCAAGCCCGGCGATGTCCGCTTTGAAGGCCATGAGGTGCATCTGATCGCCACGCCCCAGCAGTCGCTGGAAGCGGCCGCGGCTGCCGCCCGCGTGGCCGGCATTGCCGTGCACGTGCTGTCCGACGAGATGGAGGGCGAGTCGCGCGAGGTGGGCAAGGTCCATGCGGCGCTGGCGCGTGCCGTGGCCAGGCATGACCAGCCTTTTGCCAGGCCCTGCGTGATTCTCTCGGGTGGCGAGACCACGGTGACCATCCGCCCGCGCCAACCCGGTGCAGCCAAGGGGCGCGGCGGGCGTGCTGGCGAGTTCTGCCTGGGTCTGGCCCAGGCCCTGCAGGGTCAGGAAAAGGTCTGGGCGCTGGCGGCGGACACCGATGGTATCGACGGTGTCGAGGACAACGCGGGAGCCCGTGTCTCGCCCTGCACGCTCAAGCGCGCGGCAGAGCTGAATCTGCGCATCAGCGATCACCTGGACCGCAACGATGCCTATGGCTATTTCTCGGCACTGGGCGATCTGGTGATCACCGGTCCCACGCACACCAATGTCAACGACTTCCGCGCCATTCTGATTCTTTGAAACCATCAAATTGGATAGCTGCTTGCGCAGGCTATTCAACGGTTTCAAATAGAAAAATATCTGCAGCCACCGTTCATCAAGCGGTAGCTGCTATTTTTATATAGCTGCAGTGTAAAACTGGCGCTACCCATCCCAGTGCTCCGAGCAAGAGCCGCCTCGCGGCGAAGGAGCAGTCCCCCTCCGTTAGCGCGCAGCGCGTACAGAGAGGGGAGGGCGGGGCCGCCTAGGCGCGAAGCGCCTCAGGGGGAGCTAGCCCCCTCTTGGCAGATCCTCCCACCAGGCATCGTCGAACTTGCCCTGCAAAAAGGCGATGAAGGACTGCACCTTCTGCGGTACCAGGCGCGGTGAGGGGTAGACGGCGTGGATTTCCTGTTCGGGCAGGCGGCAGGTCTTGAGCACTTCCACCACGCGGCCGTCCTTGAGCGAGTCCTGGGCCACGTAGCGCGGCAGGGCCGCGATGCCCATGTGCGAGCGGGCCGCGGCCAGCAGGGCCGAGAGATTGTTGGAGCGCAGCCGCCCGGTGACGGGAATCGACACCGGCTCGCCGCTGGCATTGCGCAGGCGCCAGATATCGTTGCCCTGCACGCTGCTGTAGATCAGCGTGGAATGCTCCTTGAGGTCCGAGGGGCGGCGCGGCGTGCCGTGCTTGCGCAGATAGGTGTTGGAGGCCACCAGCACCCAGGGATTGACGCCCAGCATGCGCGCGCCCAGTGAAGAGTCGGCCAGCTTGCCCAGGCGCAGTGCCACATCGATGCCGTTGGCCACCAGATCGGTGTAGCGGTCCTCGAAGCTCAGATCGACCTGCACCTGCGGGTTGTGCTTCATGAAATCCATGGCCAGCGGAATGAGCACCCGGCGCCCGAATGCCACCGAGCTGCCGATGCGCAGCTGACCCTGGACCTGGGTCTGGCGTACCTTGACCACGTTCTCCGCCTCGGCCACGTCGCTGACGATGATCTTGCATTTTTCGTAGTACAGCGCACCGGCCTCGGTCAGGCTTACGCCGCGTGTGTTGCGGTTGAGCAGGCGCACCTTGAGGCGAGCCTCCATGGCCGCGACCTGCTTGGTCACGGTGGGCTGGGTGGTGGCGAATTCCTGCGCCACCTTGGTGAAGCTGCCGGTCTCCACCACGCGCACAAACATGTGCATCGCGTCGAGTCTGTCCATGGATTTGTCTCCTATTTATTCTTGGGTGGAATAAATTTTATGGTCTGAGAGCGGCTTCCAGCAAGCAAGGGTCTTGACTAAAGTTCAACCAAGTTTTTAGGAGACCCTCATGGCCAAAATGAAAGCAATCGACGCCGCAGTCCTGGTGCTCGAAAAAGAAGGTGTAACCGTGACGTTTGGTGTGCCCGGCGCGGCCATCAACCCGCTGTACGCTGCAATGAAGAACCACGGCGGCATCGGTCACATTCTGGCCCGTCACGTCGAAGGCGCCAGCCACATGGCCGAAGGCTACACCCGTGCGGTGGCCGGCAATATCGGCGTGTGTATCGGCACCAGCGGCCCCGCCGGCACCGACATGATCACCGGTCTGTACTCGGCCAGCGCCGACTCCATCCCAATCCTGTGCATTACCGGTCAGGCACCTCGCTCGCGTCTGCACAAGGAAGACTTCCAGGCCGTGGACATTGCCTCCATCGCCAAGCCCGTGACCAAGTGGGCCACCACCGTGCTGGAACCAGCCCAGGTGCCACGTGCCTTCCAGCAGGCTTTCCACCTGATGCGCTCCGGTCGTCCCGGCCCCGTGCTGATCGATCTGCCCATCGATGTGCAGCTGGCCGAGATCGAATTCGACATCGACACCTACGAGCCCCTGCCTGCCTACAAGCCAGCCGCTTCGCGCAAGCAGGCCGAGAAGGCCATCGAGATGCTCAACGAATCCGAGCGTCCCCTGCTGGTCTCCGGTGGCGGTGTGATCAACGCCGATGCTTCCGATCTGATGGTCGAGCTGGCCGAGATCCTGAACGTGCCCGTGATCCCCACCCTGATGGGCTGGGGCACCGTCCCTGACGATCACCCCCTGATGGTCGGCATGTGCGGTCTGCAGACCAGCCACCGCTACGGCAACGCCAACATGCTGGCTTCGGACTTCGTGTTCGGCATCGGCAACCGCTGGGCCAACCGCCACACCGGCTCGGTCGAGGTCTACACCAAGGGCCGCAAGTTCATCCACGTGGACATCGAGCCCACCCAGATCGGCCGCGTGTTCGCGCCTGACTACGGCATCGTCTCCGACGCCAAGGCGGCTCTGGAGCAATTCGTTGCCGTCGCCAAGGAGTGGAAGGCTGCCGGCAAGCTCAAGTGCCGCAAGGCCTGGGTGGCCGAGTGCCAGGGTCGCAAGAACAGCGTCGAGTACCTGCGCAAGACCAACTTCGACAACGTGCCGATGAAGCCCCAGCGCGTCTACCAGTGCATGAATCGCACCCTGGACCGCGACACCACCTATGTGTCCACCATCGGTCTGTCGCAGATCGCCGGTGCCCAGTTCCTGCACGTGTACAAGCCCCGCAACTGGATCAACTGCGGCCAGGCCGGCCCTCTGGGCTGGACCACTCCCGCCGCCCTGGGCGTGCGCGTGGCCGACCCCCAGCGCAAGATCGTGGCGCTGTCCGGCGACTACGACTTCCAGTTCATGATCGAAGAGCTGGCCGTGGGCGCGCAGTTCAAGCTGCCCTATGTTCACGTGCTGGTGAACAACAGCTATCTGGGTCTGATCCGTCAGGCACAGCGCGCTTTCTCGATCGACTATTGCGTGCAATTGGCGTTCGACAATATCAACATGGATGAGGGTGATGCGACCCGTGGCTACGGCGTCGACCATGTTAAGGTCGTTGAAGGCCTGGGTTGCAAGGCGATCCGCGTTCATCGCGCCGAAGACTTTGCCCCCGCCATGCAGCAGGCCGAAGCCTGGATGGCTGAGCACAAGACCCCTGTGGTGATCGAGTGCATCCTGGAGCGTGTGACCAACATCTCCATGGGCGCCGAAATCGACAACGTGGTCGAGTTCGAAGACCTGGCGACCGAAAAGGCCGACGCGCCCAGCGCACTGGCCCTGCTGGACTGATAGGAAGACTCCCCCTGAGCGGCTCCGCCGCTTCCCCCTTTCTCTGCGCGGGAGGGGGCGACGCCTTCGCTGGGGGGCGCGGCCGGCTTAGGCCCTTGCTTGGCGTCTAGCGCCTGCAACTATTAACGATTACCGGAGACTTTTATCATGCCCCGTTTTGCAGCCAACCTGAGCATGTTGTTCACCGAGGTGCCTTTCCTCGAGCGTTTTGAGCGTGCCGCAAACGCAGGCTTTGAAGCCGTGGAGTTTCTCTTCCCCTACGCTCATACTGTGGAAGAGATCAAGGAGCGCCTCGACGCCACCGGCCTGAAGATTGTTCTGCACAACCTGCCCGCTGGTGACTGGGACGCAGGCGAGCGCGGCATTGCCTGCGACCCCACGCGCGTGGACGAGTTCCGCGCCGGCGTGGCCAAGGCCGTGACCTATGCCCACGCCCTGGGTGTGCCCCAGCTCAACTGCCTGGCCGGCAAGGTTCCTGCCGGTGTTGACGCTGCCGTGGTGCGCCGCACTTTCGTGGAAAACCTGCGTTTTGCTGCCGCCGCCCTGAGCGCCGCCAACATCCGCCTGCTGATCGAGCCCATCAACCCCTTCGACATCCCCGGCTTCTACCTGAACCGCACGGATGAAGCGCTGTCCATCCTGGACGAAGTGGGTGCACCCAACGCCTTTGTGCAGTACGACATCTACCACGCCCAGCGCGTGGAGGGCGAACTGGCTGCCACCATGCAAAAGCAGCTGGGCCGCATCGGTCACATCCAGCTGGCTGACAACCCCGGTCGCAACGAACCCGGCACCGGCGAGATCAACTACCCCTTCCTGTTCGCACACCTGGATCGCATCGGCTACGACGGCTGGATCGGTTGCGAATACAAGCCCGCCAACGGCACCGAGTCCGGCCTGGGCTGGCTGCAGAAGATCGGCGGCTGGAACAAGGTCGCAGTGGCTGCCTGAATGGATGAAAAGGCCTGTGGCGCCTGCTCGCAAAGCGCCATCGGCCATCGAATTTGAGTATCAAGAAAACTGAGGAGTACAACCATGAACGCATCGTCTCTCAAGCTGGGCTTTATCGGTCTGGGCATCATGGGCGCGCCCATGTGCGGCCACCTGATTGCGGCCGGCCACCAACTGTTCGTCAACACCGTGGGCAAGGTGCCTGCCAACATCGCAGAAACCAGCGCCACCCAGTGCACCACTGCTCGCGGTGTGGCCGAGCGCGCCGACATCATCTTCATCATGGTGCCCGACACTCCCGACGTGGAGAAGGTGCTGTTCGGTGAAGACGGCGTGGCAGCCGGTCTGAAGGGCAGCTCCGGCAAGATCGTGGTCGACATGTCCTCCATCTCGCCCGTGGCCACCAAGGACTTCGCCAAGCGCATCGAAGCCGCTGGTGCCCAGTACCTGGACGCTCCCGTCTCCGGCGGCGAAGTCGGGGCCAAGAACGGCACCCTGTCCATCATGGTCGGCGGCCCCGATGCAGCCTTCGAGCGCGTCAAGCCCCTGTTCGACAAGATGGGCAAGAACATCACCCTGGTGGGCGGCAACGGCGACGGCCAGACCGCCAAGGTGGCCAACCAGATCATCGTGGCTCTGAACATCGAAGCCGTGGCCGAAGCCCTGCTGTTTGCATCGCGCGCCGGTGCCGATCCAGCACGTGTGCGTGAAGCCCTGCTGGGCGGTTTTGCCTCTTCCAAGATCCTGGAAGTGCATGCCGAACGCATGATCAAGCGCACCTTCGACCCTGGCTTCCGCATTGCCCTGCACCAGAAGGACCTGAACCTGGCCCTGTCCAGCGCTCGTCAGCTGGGCGTGTCCCTGCCCAACACCGCTCAGGCACAAGAGCTGTTCAACAGCTGCGTGGCCCACGGCGGCGCTGCCTGGGATCACTCGGGCATGGTGCGTGCCCTGGAAATCCAGGCCAACTTCGAAATCGGTCAGAAGGCTGAATAAAGAGAGGTGGGGAGGGCGGCCACTGGCCATGCGTACGGCCAGCAGCCGCCTCAAGTAAAAGCCGCGCTCGGGGGAGCGCGGCTTTTTTTATTCAGCGTCAGTACCCCATGGTTTTTCCGTCGGGGTTGCGCGGATCCGAAGCGCCGCGCAGCAGGCCGTCTCGGATCTCGATGGTCTGAGTGCGGCCCATGGATGCCTTCAGTGCCACCTTGTGGCCCCATTGCCTGAGCAGGGCCAGCGTATCGGGGCTGAAGCCTTTTTCAACGCGCAGCTCGTCAGGCGTCCACTGGTGATGAAAGCGCGGCGTGGCCGCAGCCTCGGCCGGGTTCATGCCGAAGTCGATGTGATTGACGATCTGCTGCAGCACCGTGGTGATGATGCGCGCTCCGCCCGGACTGCCGGTGACGAGGACCGGCTTGCCGTCCTTGAGTACCAGGGTCGGTGTCATGGATGACAGCGGCCGCTTGCCGGCCTGCACGGCATTCGCGTCGCCGCCCACCAGACCATAGGCATTGGCCACGCCGGGCTTGGCCGAGAAGTCGTCCATCTCGTTGTTGAGCAAAATCCCCGTGCCCCTGGCGACGATGCCGCTGCCGAAATTGGTGTTCAGCGTATAGGTCACGGCCACCGCGTTGCCGGCCTTGTCCACCACGGAGTAATGGGTGGTCTGGTCGCTTTCATAAGGCTGGGGCCTGCCGGGCCGGATGTCCTTGCCGGGCCTGGCCTGCTGGGGTTTTATGCTTGCGGCCAGCTCGCTCGCATAGCTCTTGGAGATCAGCCCCTTGAGCGGAATCTTCACGAAGTCCGGGTCGCCCAGATACTCGGAGCGGTCGGCATAGGCGAGCTTCATGGCCTCGGTCATGTAGTGCACGCTTTGTGCGCTGTCGGCACCCCATTGATTCATGGGCCAGCGCTCCATCATGTTCAGGATCTGAATCAGGTGCGCGCCGCCCGAAGAGGGCGGAGGCATGGTCACGATCTGGTAGCCGCGGTAGCTGCCGCGCACGGGCTCGCGCTCGGCCACCTTGTAGTCGCGCAGGTCCTGCAGGCTGAGGGCATTGGCGTGCGGCGCCATCTCCGCCACGATCTTCTGCGCGATCGCGCCCTCGTAGAAGGCCTTGGCACCTTGCTGGCTGATCAGGCGCAGGGACTGCGCCAGATCCTTTTGCACCAGCCTCTCGCCGCTTTGCAGCGGAGCGCCGTTCCTCCAGAAAACGGACTGGGTGGCGGGCCAGCGGCCCATATTCTTTTTTTCCTGCTCCAGGGTCTTGGCCAGGGTGACGCTGACAGGATAGCCCTTGTCCGCCAGCGCAATCGCGGGAGCCATGACCCTGGCCAGCGGCATGCTGCCCCAGCGCGAGAGCGCGTGCGTCATGCCGGCCACGGTGCCGGGCACGCCTACGGCGTAATGGGTGTAGAGCGATTTGCCGTCGATGACCTTGCCGGCGGCATCCAGATACATATTGCGCGACGCGCCCCTGGGGGCCACTTCGCGGAAGTCCAGTGCAATGTCCTTGCCGTTCCGTGCGTCGTGCACCATCATGAAGCCGCCGCCGCCGATATTGCCGGCATTGGGCAAGGCCACGGCCAGCGCAAAACCCACGGCCACGGCGGCATCGACGGCATTGCCGCCAGCCTTGAGAATATCCACGCCGATCTGCGTGGCCAGCTCCTGCTCCGAGGCCACCATGCCGTTCTTGGCGATGACGGGGTGAAAGACATCCAGCTCGAAGTCATAGGCAGCAGCGGCTGCCTGGGCGGCGGCGGTCTGGGTGACGGCAGGCGCTGCAGCCTGAGCAGTGGCATCGTGACCGATGGCCGCGCGTTCGTTGCGGGCGGGCTCTGGTGTGGCCGTGCTGCTGCAGGCGCTCAGGCCGGCCAGAGCGATGAGCAGGCTGGCTGCCAGGGCGGTGGTGCGCAATTGCATGCGTTGTCTCCTGTTCGCTTGATGAATCGGGCCAGTGTATAGAGGCTGAAAAGAAGCCAACCGGGCAGAGCTGGCTATGTGCCTGAAAGTCAAGGCAGAAAAGCCTTTGATGGAGTACAGAAACTGTATACACTTTCACGATCAAAGCGCTGCGCTCATGCGCGAGCAGACTTTGTGATGGCATAGATGTTTCAGGGCTTACGCAAACAGGAATGCAACAACGGCCTGCCTTCTGAGGCGTTGTCCTGCCTGAACCCGTTTTGCGTAAGTCGTGTGTTTGATACAACCAAGGGCAGTGGCAAACTGCCTGTGAGGAGATTTCCATGGGCCTGAGCACCCACGTTCTCGACACCATGAATGGCTGCCCCGCCGCAGGCATGGCTGTCGAACTGTTTTCCACTGAAGGCGACAAGGCCACGCTGATCAAGAGCCTGGTGCTCAATCATGACGGCCGCACCGATGCGCCGCTGTTCGACAACAACACGCTCAAGGTCGGCACCTACCGCCTGACCTTTGACGTTGCGGCCTACTTCAAGGCCCGTGGCGTGCAACTGCCCGAGCCCAGCTTTCTGAACAAGGTGAGCCTGGACTTCGGCGTGGCCAATGTGGAGCAGCACTACCACGTGCCTTTGCTGGTCAGCCCCTGGAGCTACTCCACTTATCGCGGCTCCTGAGCGGGACGTGAGTCTCTCGAAGCGGGAGACATGGCAAAAACAAGAGCGGCTTGCGCACGTCATTTCTTGGTTTCAGCATTAAAAGGCATTGAAACCAAGATATGACAGGCGCAAGCCGCTCCTGTTTTTAAAGACTTATTTGCCCTTGGAATAAGCCATGGCCACGACCAGGGCGCTCACGAAATAAAAGGCCTGCAGCTCCAGCGCCCAGCCGCCAGTGCTGTTGAGCATCAGAATCTGCCGGGTGTGCATCAGCGCAAATGCCACCACCATATTCACCGCAATCACCAGTGCGGCGGGTACCACCCACAGGCCCACCAGCAACAGCAAGGGCGCGACCACTTCGCCCAGATAGACCGCATAGGCGAGAAATCCCGGTGCACCCAGACTCTCGATCTTCGCCTCTATGCTGCCTATGCCATAACGAATCTTGGCCCAGCCGTGCAGCAGCATGAGCAGGGCCAGGGTGACACGCAGCACAACCAGAGCTGCTTTGGGGTGGTGAAAGTAATTCCAGAACTTCATGAATTTCCAGTCGTCCGCGCGATGCTTATATCAACAATGCTAGCGCCTGTTTCAGACAATTCGTCTGATTGCCTATGGATGAGGCCAAGTGTTGTCTTGTGTTCATGTTGTAGGTCTTTTTCGACAACTGCTCTTGCCTTCTGTAGGCCAATGGCGCAAGCTGTAACCGCTGAGTTTTATCGGCAACGCTGCGCACTAGCATCGTGCCAACCCTGTTTCTGACAGCTTTGCATCGGGGGGATGTGCAAAAGCGACTCAATGTCGGACTGCAGGACCTTCTACCTCTGAAATGTGTCTACACATTCATCCCATGAAAGGATATAGGTATGCGTCAAATTTCTCTGCGTTCTGTTGCGATGGCTGCTGCACTGGCTGCCGGTGCCTTGACCATGACGGCCTGCACCACGACCAAGCCTGACACGGCATCGGCTCCCCGTGCCGATTCCACAACGGTCAATACCCGTGCCAATGCAGCTCTGGAGCGCCTGTACCAGACCGCACCAGGATCCAAGGAAATGGTGCAACGCGCCAAGGGTGTGCTGATCTTCCCGTCGGTGATTGGCGGCAGCTTTGTGGTCGGGGTGGAGCATGGCCGCGGCGTGCTGCGCGTGGGCGGTCACAACCGTGGCTTCTACAGCACGACAGCGGCCTCTATCGGATGGCAAGCTGGTGGTCAGTCCAAGGCTGTGATCTATGTGTTCAACACACAGGAAGCGCTGGACAAGTTCCTCAAGAGCGACGGCTGGTCCGTGGGGGCTGATGCCACCGTGGCAGCAGGCAAGATCGGTGCCAATGGCAGCGTGGACACCACGACTGCCCAGGCTCCGGTCACCAGCTATGTGCTGACCAACGCGGGCCTGGAGGCCGGCGTATCGCTGCAGGGCACGAAGATCACCAAAGTGGTCGAATAAGCCTCGCCTGGCTTGTTGCAACAAAAAAACCGGCCTTGGCCGGTTTTTTATTGTCCGATGCGGCTCGCTGCATCGCTGTGCGCTTTTACTCGCCCAGCTGACCTTCGGTCAAGGTGTCGAGCTGGAAGCGTCCCGACTTGTCCCACAGCCAGGTGTCGGTATAGGTCACGCTGCGACCCGGGGCTGGGAAGGGGGCTGCGGAGCGCACGGCTCGCTCGATCTCGGCCACCACTTCGGGGGCATGACCTGGCTTGCGCATCCAATGCAGGTTTTTCACGCGGCCCTGGCCGTCGAGCTGAACCTGCAGCACGCCGATCGCATACAGCATAGGCGGCAGCATGCCCTGGTAGATGCGGCCGGAGTTGCGTTCATACAGATGCTGGGCAGCCTGCTTGCGATAGCCGGGGCTGGCCTTGTCGGCAGGCGTTGTGCCGATGGATGGGCTTTGAGGTGCGATCTGACAGGCGGTCAGCACCGCTGCAACGGCAGCCATCATCCCGGTCCGCAGCCAGTTCAGGGGGCGGCGGGCTGTTGTGGCGCGGGTGGGGTCGTGGGTTTCAGACATGACGCCAAGCGTAGCCGCAAATGGATGGAGGCAGCGGCCCGGGGGCACAATTCTGACGCCTCCTCGTGAAAAATCTGCAACGACTCGTCAAATCCGGTCCGGATATGCATCCGATTAATGTGCTCATACGCTTGTCTGTCTATTGCGACTCGCAAAATGCATGAACATCGGTCATCAAAGCAATCGGCGTTCAGTCATGTGGAGCGAAACACAGCAAGGAATCTTGAACCGTCTGGCGCAGCAGCCGCTGTGCTGGGTGCAGGTACAGGCCACTCGTGGCTCCGTGCCCCGCGAGGAGGGGGCCTGGATGGCGGTGTTCGCCGATGAGGTGATGGGGACGATCGGCGGCGGTCATCTGGAATGGCAGGCCATTGCCCAGGCGCGCCAGCTGCTGGCGCAGTGGAACGCAGACCCCGCAGCCTTGCGCGAGCATGTCCAGCGGTATGCGCTTGGCCCCAGTCTGGGGCAATGTTGCGGCGGTGCGCTGGAGCTGCACTTTGCATGGTTTGACGCCCGCGATGCTCAACGTCTGCGGGCCTTGATGCCCGAGCCGTCGCAATGTGTAGCCTTGTTCGGCGCGGGCCATGTGGGGCATGCGCTGGTGCGCATTTTGCGCAGCTTGCCGTACCGCGTGATCTGGGTGGACAGCCGTGATGCAGTCTTTCCCGTGGAGGAGCAGATAGGGGTGCAGTGCGAGCATTCCGATCCGGTGCAGGCCGCGGTGGCAGAGTTGCCGCCACAGTCGCAGGTGCTCATCATGAGCTTCAGCCATGCCGAAGACCTGGAGGTGGTGGCGCAATGCCTGCTGCGCCAGCGCGAGCGAGGAGATCTGCCTTTTGTGGGGTTGATTGGCAGCAAGACCAAATGGGCCAGTTTCAGCAGCCGCTTGCGCAGGCGAGGGTTCAGCGATGCAGAGTTGGCTCACATCACCTGCCCGATCGGCGTGCCTGGCATTACCGGCAAGGAGCCCGAGGTGATCGCTGTGGCGGTGGCGGCACAGCTTCTGCAGCGCTTGTCTGCGAGCTGATGGTGCAATGAATGCCCTGATCTGGTGCGTGTGGCCGCAAACATGCTGTTACCGGCCCTAAAAATCAGGCCCGATCCTTGCATATCGCTCTTGTATTAGGGAAATCTCTAGGGTGGTTTATCCCTGATTCGAGAGTTGCGGCAGCAAAAATTGCATACACTTTTGGTCGACAGAATGGTCGCAGCGGTGCCCCGTGTGTAACGTCCGGGAGCGCGGCCTTTTCTTCTGCTCAGAGCGCCCGCAGTGGTGAGCAGGTTGTTCGGCAGCCCCACGCTGCCAAGGTTGAGAGCTATGGAAAGCTACATTCTCGACTGGGCCGGCCTGCTGTTGCGGTGGCTCCACGTCATTACCGCGATCGCCTGGGTCGGTTCCTCCTTCTACTTTGTGTTCCTGGACAGCAGCTTGACGCCGCCCGTGGATGACGACCTGAAGAAGCAGGGCGTTAACGGCGAACTCTGGGCTGTGCACGGTGGCGGTTTCTACCACCCCGTCAAGTTCAATGTGTCTCCTCCCAAGATGCCGGATCACCTGCACTGGTTCTACTGGGAAAGCTACACCACGTGGCTGTCCGGTTTTGCCCTGCTGACGGTCTCCTACCTCTGGAACGCCAACATCTATCTGGTCACTCCCGGCGACCCCAATGCCATGAGCACCGGCGCTGCCGTGGCTTCGGCTCTGGGCTTCCTGGTGGTCTTCTGGCTGCTGTATGACTTCATCTGCCGCACTTTCGGCCAGAAGAAGAATGGCGACGCCACCGTCGGTGCCATGGTTCTGGTGCTGGTGTGTATCGCAGCCTACCTGGCCTGCCACATCTTCCCCGGCCAGGCAGCCTTCCTGCTGATGGGCGCGATGATCGCGACATCCATGAGCGCCAACGTGTTCTTCTGGATCATCCCTGGCCAGCGCAAGGTGGTGGCTTCGCTCAAGGCTGGTGAGCCTGTGGACCCACGTCACGGCCAACGTGCCAAGCAGCGCAGCGTGCACAACACCTATTTCACGCTGCCCGTGCTGTTCGCCATGCTGTCCAATCACTATGGCTGGTTGTACAGCCACAAGCTGAACTGGCTGGTGCTGATCGGCATGATGTTTGCCGGTGCTGCCATTCGCCAGTTCTTCGTGATGCGCCACGGCTACAAGCTGGGTCGCAACAGCCACCCCTGGCCTTACGCTGCTGTCGGCGTAGCTGCTCTGCTGGCTGTGTTTGTCTGGCTCAAGCCTGCTCCTGTGGCAGCAACTGCTCCGGTAGCGGCTGCTCCAGCGGCACCCGCAGCTGGGCAGGCTGCAACTCCCGCGGCCCCTGCAACTGAAGTCGCAACTCCTGCAGCCGAAGCCGCGTCACCTGCTGCTGCTCCCGCAGCCGCTGGCGGAGAAGGCTTTGCCAAGGTCAATGCGATCTTCCAGCAGCACTGCGTGGTGTGCCACGGCACGGCCATCCAGCAAAAGGCTGTCCGTCTGGACTCCCCCGAAGCGGTGAAATCGCACGCCCAGCAGATCTACCAACAGGTGGTGCAGCTGAAGAAGATGCCTTTTGGCAACCCTGCGGCTCTGTCGGATGACGAACGCAACCTGATCAAGACCTGGTACGAGTCCGGCGCTGCCGTGAACTGACCATCAGCTGTTCGGGGCAATTGAAGTCGTAGGCAGCGATCTGGTATCCATGCGGCTTTCTGTGGAGCTAGGTTGCGTCAGCAAAGCCTAGACTCCTTCTCCTCGTAAAAAAGCGCTCCTTGTGAGCGCTTTTTTTATTGAGATTCAACACTCAAGCTTCGGTGATGCGGTGTTGAACAAGACGACTGCAGCAAATGAAAGTGTGAAGTCTGCCTTGGCCTGAGGACTCAACTGATCCCTGCTAAACGGCTTTCAAGCGTGATCGATAACATGCCGGCGTTTCACCGAAGGTCCGGCGAAACAGGCTGATGTAAGCGCTGATACTGGTATAGCCGAGATCCAGTGCAATGGCTGTAATGCTTATGCCTTCGGCAAGCATCTCAAGTGATCGCAATAGGCGTACGCGCTGGCGCCAGGCAGTGAAATTAAAGCCTGTCTCGCTGACAAACCTGCGACTGAGAGTGCGCGAGCTGATGGCTCCGAAACTTGCCCAGTCATCGATGTTGCGCTCGTCGGCCGGATTGGCTATCAACGCTTTGGCGATACGCTGCAGACGAGCATCTGCTGGTATGGGCAGGCCAAACTCCTCAACCGGCAGGCTTCTGATCTCGTCCAGAACCACAGCGCATATATGTGACTGTGCTTGACTCGATTGATCGGAGGCTTGCGGCATGGAGCTGGCAATACGCAGCACCGCTTCGCGCAGCAGGCCCGATACCCTGATGATGCAGGGCTGTGCCGGCAAATTGGCGCATGCGGCTTCTGCCACATAGGCGCTCCAGCCATGGTAGGGGCCGAAGGAGCGCCCCGCGTGAGCATGATGGGGAGGAAGCCAAACGGCATGTATGGCCGGTACCACCCAGAGACCGCCATCGACCTGCACCGAGATCAAGCCTTTGATTGAACCAAACAATTGACCGCGTGCATGCTGATGCATCTCGGAAGAGAGTTCACTCTCCAGCATTCGAGTGGCCGCTACAACACTGGGCCCGTCAGGGGAGTCCATATAGGAGCCCAGCAGATGCATGAGATCAGGCATGGCGGATTTGAGTTATCTAATGGCCGATAAATTCTACAGCCGCCATATCGCCTGGGCCTACGCTTGCAACTTTCCTCAAACACAGGAGTTTCACGTGCCTTCATCAAAAGACTCGGCGGATCAAGGATTGCACAAGAGCAGTCGGTCAGATGCGGTTGATCTGAATCGGCTGTACGCGCGCCCAACGGAGCGAATTCAAAAAGCGGTTCTCGATCATTTGATGGATTTCCACAAGGCGTATTTGGCAAAAGCGACGTTTTTCTGTCTTGCCACGGGAGATGGGAATGGCTTGGATGCATCGCCACGCGGAGGTCCTCCTGGTTTCGTACGGGTACTGGATGCACGCACCTTGGTTTTTGCGGACTGGCCCGGCAACAATCGCATTGCCTCCTTGCGCAATCTTCAGGATGACGACCGGTTGGCGATGCTGTTTCTCTTCCCTGGTCTGGAAACCTTTTTGCGAATCAATGGACGCGGTCGAGTTTCTTCCGATGGTGACCTGATGCAAGAGTTGCGAGAAGGGATCAAGGTGCCAAAAACTGCAATAGTGATTCGGATCGATGAAGTGTTGTTCCACTGTGGACGAGCCATCAATCGCGCCCGGTTGTGGCGCGACGAGAGTCATCTGGACCCCAATCATCTGCCTACAGTCGGAGACGTGATGGCTGGCCTGGCCCAATTGCAGGGTGATGCTCAATTCACATCAGAGCAGATCGTTCACGCAAATGAGCGCTACTCAAGTGCCGTAAGAACCGAGCTTTACTGAGCGCTCACAGCTTCGCTCTATTTCTGCCCATCTCTGCCGCATGCCCTGCGGTTTCGCAGGACTCGAATTACTTGTTGATGCGAGCGCCGATCTTGGGGTCTGGCCTGCTTTCGAGTAGTCCCAGGGCTCCTGCTATCAAGGCTTGAGTTCCCTCAATCAGTTCTGCCTCCATTTCTGCCTCTTGCAGTTGCCAGTCCGCCTCCTCAATCGGCTCCAGACGGGCTGCGGCATACACCGTGTCGGCCGCAGAGATGCAAAAGAAGGTCACGGTGGAGAGCAGCCAGCGTGATTGTTCCTTGGTGATGCCGTAGGCCTGTGCAATATGGGCCTGATGGGCGCTGATCTTCTCCAGCATGGCCGGTGTGGCCGCCAGGCGGCGAATCACGAAGGGAGTGACGCCGGGGTGCGCTTTTACGAACTGTCGTGTGGACGCAGTGAACCCCATAAGGTATTCCTCCAGCCCGATCTGCTGAGGGCTTGTTGCCTGCGGCAACTCCCAGCGCTTGAAGATTTCCTCTGCAATCAGGTGTTTGAGTGCTTCCAGGCTTGGCACATGCTTGTAGAGCGCCATGTGGCTGACGCCCAGTGCTGCGGCAACGCCGACGAACGTAATGTCAGGAAGGCCGATGGCAATTCCGGCGTCTGCAATTTTCTCTCTGGTGATGGAGCGTGGTCTCCCACGAGTCGAGGGCTTGGGTGTGTGGGGCATACGCTGGTTCTCAGTCTCTGGGCGAGATTGTCGGTGATTCACATCACTTGTCGTAGACCTATTGCTTGAATCGTTTTGAATTAGTTTATTATAATGCAACTAATTCTCGTAAAGCTTCTCGTTCGCATCCTTGTGAGAGATAGCCTTCTTCCATATCGAATGTCTACCTCTGAATCGCTTGCAGTTGCTGCCAGACCCGCGCAGCCGATCGCCCGGATATTCGCGCCAGTTCGCGGGCGCTTGATGCTTGCTGGTCTGAGCGCTGCGGTTGGCACCATGTTCACGCTGGTGCCACTGGCGGTCATCGCGCATATCGTCAAGCAAGCCTTGCTCGATGACTTGGATGGCATATGGGGCAGCATCGCTGTCGGAGTGCTGTGCATGTTCGTGGGCATGGGTTTAGTGATCGTCGCCGAGCTGATCGCGCACCTGGCAGACAACCGCCTCACTTACGATCTGCGCCTTGCTGTAATCAAGCGGCTGTCGCAAGTGCCTTTGGGCTGGTTTACTGCCCGCGCCTCAGGAGAGGTCAAGCAGGCGCTGCAGGACGATGTCGCGACGCTGCACAGTCTGACTGCGCATTTCTATACCGCCGTGGGGCGTGCGGCCGGGGCGATCGTGATTGCAGTGATGTATCTGTTTGTGCTGGATTGGCGCATGGCGATCTTTGCGCTGCTGCCATTTCCCGGATTCTTCGTTTTTCTCAAGCGCGCAATGAAAGCCAGCAATGCGCACATGCAGGAGTTCGTTGCGCGACTGGGGCGGATCAACAGCGCTACGGTGGAGTTTGCGGGGGGGATTCCGGTCATCAAGGCCTTTGGTGGAGCGAGCCCGGTCCACGCAGGTTACAGAGATGCCGTGGATGGATTTGCCAGTGCCTTTACGGATTTCACTCGCCCGCTGGTGATCTCCATGGCTCGTGCGCATGCATTGATTGCGCCTGTGACCGTCCTCGGTGTGGTGCTGGCTTCTGGCGCTGCGTTTGTTGCCATGGGCTGGATGCAGCCTATTGATGTATTGCCGTTCGCACTCGTCGCGCCCGGTATTTGTGCGCCGCTTTTGCTTTTGCATACCTTGCTGCATGACCTGCAGGGTGCGACCGGTGCGGCCCAGCGCGTGCTGGCATTGCTGGACACTCCGGTGCTGCCGCAACCGGCGCCGGGGCAGCCATCGCATCCTGAAGGCAATGCCGTGCGTTTCGAGCAGGTGGGTTATGCATATGCGGCAGAGCATCAGGTGCTGTCCGGCATCAGCTTTGACATGCAGCCCGGCACCGTCACGGCCGTGGTCGGCCCTTCGGGTTCCGGAAAATCCACGCTGGCACGTTTGCTGTTGCGGTTTTTCGATCCCGCACAAGGGCGCATTACTCTGGGTGGAGTCGATTTGCGGCAGATCACCAGCACAACCCTGTATCAACGCATTGGCTTTGTGCTACAGGAAGTGCAGCTGATTCACGCCAGTGTGCGCGAGAACATTGCGCTGGCCCGTCCATCGGCCACTATGGAGGAAATCGAGGCCGCAGCCCGCGCAGCCCACATCCACGATCGCATTCTGGCGTTGCCGCGTGGCTACGACTCCGTGGTGGGCGAGGATGCGCAGCTCTCCGGTGGGGAACGCCAGCGCCTGAGCATTGCCCGGGCAGTGCTGCTGAATCCGCCCATTCTCGTGCTGGATGAAGCTACCGCATCTGCAGATGTGGAAAGCGAAGCCTTCATTCAGGACGCACTTTCTCGCTTTGCACGCGGGCGCACCTTGCTGGTGATTGCACACCGGCTCGACACCATCGTGCATGCGGATCACATTCTGGTGCTGCGCGATGGAGAGATTGCCGAGCAAGGCAGACATGCGCAACTGCTGGCTGAAGACGGTCTCTATGCGCGGCTGTGGCAGCTTGGTGCTTATGCCAGCCCGATGCCAAAGAGTGAGCTGCCATGCTGAAGACCTTTTTGAAGTTGCTGGGTGATGATGCGCGCCTGCTGCACCGCTACACATGGATGGCTGTTGCCTACGGTGTGCTGTGCGGTCTGACGATGGCGGCGCTGCAACCGTTGCTGACGCATTGGTTGCAAGGTGACTGGCGTGCAGCCATGGGCTGGCTATGCGTGCTGCTGCTGGGCGTGCTGCTGTCATGGATTGCCAGACGTGTCGTGGAGCAGGCGGGCATCCGTGTCGGCGTGGCGGTTCTGCAAAGCGGACGCCATCGCCTGGGCCTTCATATGGCGAGCCTGCCCATCGGCTGGTATACGCCGAAAAATACCGCGCGCATCGGCCATGTGGTGACGCAGGGGATGATGGGCATTGCGCAATTGCCAGCGCATGTTTTCACTCCACTCATCAGTGGTGCGGCCACGACCGTGATCGTGTTGGTGGCACTTCTGGTTGTGAGTCCGGTCCTGGGGCTCACTGCGCTGATTGCGCTGCCATTGCTTGCCGGATCGTTCGCATTGACCTCGTCGATGTCGGCGCGCGCCAATGCCGCTTTCCAGCGCGACTTTGCCCAAGCCAGTCAGCGTGTGGTGGAGTTCGCGCAGGCCCAATCCGTGCTGCGTGCGTTCAGCGGCGATGGCCGCAGCACACGCTTTCTGGAGCAGGCCATCACCGAGCAACGTCAATCCGGACTGCGGCTGGTGGTGTTGTCATCGCTGTCCTCCGTATTCTGTGTATGGACCGTGCAGCTGATCTTTGCCCTGCTGTTGGTGGTCGCGATATCCGGTTTGAACGCAGCATCCGGTGGCTCCTTGTCCACAGCGCAAATCATTGCCTTGAAGGTTGCGTTATTGCTTGTGGTGCGTTTTATCGAGCCCTTGCAGGAAATCGCCGGCTACGCAGAAGTGCTTAGGAGTGCAGGCTCGCAGCTGCAAGCAGTACAGGAGCTATTTGCCGTGCAGCCGCTGCCGCAACCGAAGCAGGCAACACTTGTTG
Source organism: Comamonas sp. NyZ500 (assembly GCF_016772095.1). Classification (NCBI taxonomy): domain Bacteria; kingdom Pseudomonadati; phylum Pseudomonadota; class Betaproteobacteria; order Burkholderiales; family Comamonadaceae; genus Comamonas; species Comamonas sp. NyZ500. The sequence continues at coordinate 20,100 of NZ_JAEIJE010000016.1, forward strand.
GCGATTCTTCCGTGGAGTTGCGTGATGTGCGGTTTCAATATCCAGGGTCTGCAGATGAAGTGCTGCACGGTGTGAGCTTGCATGTGCCGCCGCGCAGCATGACGGCGCTGATAGGTGCATCTGGTTCCGGCAAGTCCACGGTGATGCGACTGATCGCCCGTTTCTTCGATGCCACGCAGGGCGAGGTCTTGATCGCAGGCGTGGATGTCCGTGACATTGGCGATGCGCAACTGGCCGGGCAAATCAGCCAGATCTTTCAGGATAGCTATCTGCTTTGCGGCAGCATTGCCGACAACATCCGCATTGGCAAATCGGACGCCAGCGATGCGCAAGTTCTGCAAGCTGCGCATCAGGCCGGGCTTGATGAAGTCATTGCGCGATTGCCAGACGGGGTGCTGACGATGGTGGGCGAAAACGGCGCACGTCTTTCCGGAGGCGAACGCCAGCGCATAGCGATTGCCCGGGCCTTGATCAAGGAGTCCCCCATCCTGCTGGTGGATGAAGCCACTGCTGCGCTGGACGCAGAGAACCAGTCCATCATCGCTCAAACACTTGCACGGCTGAAGGGGCAGCGCACGCTCATCGTGATCGCGCACCAGCTCTCCACCATTGCCATGGCCGATCAGATTGTGGTGCTGGAAGGCGGCGGCGTGGTAGAGAGCGGATCACCTGCGCAGCTAAAGGCAAGTCAGGGTCGCTATTCCCAATTGCTTGCGCAGAGCCGCGCTGCCAAAGGCTGGCGCATGGACACAGTGCAAATGTCCGGGGATGCCGTGTGATGCGCAAGCGTTGGTTGCTGGTGTTTGCTGTGCTGTGCGTGGTGTCCGTGCTGCTGGGAGCGCGACAGATGGTGTGGTCGGATCTGCTTTCATTCTCCGGCGATGCCTGGCTCACCCTGACTGCAAGCCGTTTGCCGCGTTTGGCGGCGCTGGTGCTTACGGGGGCGGGTCTGTCGGTGTGCGGCGTGATCCTGCAGCACATCGTGCGCAACAAGTTTGTGGAGCCGGGCACCACAGGGGGGCTGGATGCGGCCAAGCTCGGTATCTTGGTGGCGCTTACCGTGATGCCTGCTGCGGGAACCCTGAGCCGGATGCTGTTTGCGCTGGTGTTCTGCCTGATGGCAAGTCTGCTGTTCATAGCCGTGATCCGACGCATCCAGTTTCGCAATCTGGTGCTGGTGCCCGTCGTCGGTCTGATGTACGGCAGCGTGCTCACCTCGATTGCCGAGTTCTATGCATACAGCCACAACATCCTGCAAAGCATGCAGGGCTGGTTGCTGGGTGACTTTTCCCGCGTGGTGCAAGGCCATTACGAGATTCTCTACATCATTTTTCCGGTGGTGATGCTGGCCTATTTGTATGCGCACCGCTTCACTGTGCTGGGCATGGGCGAAGACATCGCCACGAGTCTGGGCCTGGGTTATGCAGCCACGGCCATCATCGGTTTGGTGCTGGTGGCATTGACGATTTCTGCCACGGTGATTGCCGTGGGGGCGATTCCTTTTGTGGGCCTTGTTGTGCCCCAGCTGGTTGCCATGCGCTGTGGTGAGAACTTGCGACGCACATTGCCACTGGTGGCTTTGGGAGGTGCATCCCTGCTGCTGGCCTGCGACATTGCAGGCCGCCTGATGATGTACCCGTTCGAGGTGCCTATCGGCCTTACTGCCGGTGCGGTGGGCGGTGTGATGTTCCTGGCGCTGATTGTGCGGGGGCTTCGCTGATGCGCATGTCGTTGACCAAGACCTGCTGGTTCGCAGCGCTGTCGATTGCACTCCTGGCGCTTGCTTTTGTGCTGCTGGGCTCCGGACTGGATACGGATTATGTGATCCCCAAGCGCCTTGTACGCCTTGCGTCGATTGTCATTGGCGGGATCTGCGTGGCTGTGTCGGCCATAGTGTTTCAGGCACTGGTGAACAACCGCATTCTGACGCCCTCCATCATGGGTTACGAGGCCGTGTATCTGCTGTGGCAGGCCATGCTGCTGTTGCTGCTGGGTACACATGGCTTGAGCATGCTTGGCGTACACGGGAATTTCCTCGTCTCCGTGCTGCTGATGCTGACCTATTCATGGGCGCTGCAATGGTGGCTGTTGCACCGCGGCCGCAATGATGTCTATGTGCTGCTGCTGCTCGGTCTGGTGCTGACCATGGTGATCGGCACGTTCACCCAGTTTGTGCAGCTGCGCATCAGCCCCGGTGAGTTTGCAGTGTTTCAGGGCGTGAGCTACACATCCTTCAATCGTGCCAAGCCGCAGACTTTGCTCTATGCCGCCATTGCGGTAGCGCTCGCCTGTGCCGTGGTTCGCAAGACGCTGGCGGTGCTGGATGTGCTGGCCCTGGGGCGTGAGCAGGCCATTTCTCTGGGCGTGCCGCATGGCCGGTATTTGCAGCTCTACCTGGCGCTGATCGCCATTTTGGTGGCGCTGTCCACCAGCCTCGTGGGACCCACAGCCTTCATGGGCATCTTTGTGGCGAACATCGTCTACGCCCTGGTGCCGCATGCACGCCACCGCGTCACGCTGCCGCTGGGGTGTGCGGTTGCCATTGCCATTTTTCTTGCCGCTCAACTGCTGGTTGAGCATGTTTTCAACTACAAGACCACCGTCAGCATTCTGGTGAATCTGGTGTGCGGTGTGTATTTCCTGGCACTGATTGTGCGCAAGCGGGGTGCAGCATGATGGGGGTCCACCATCTTTCCAAACAATATGGCAGCGGGGCGGTGTTGTCAGACGTGAGCGTGGAGTTTCCAGCCCAGCGCGTCACATCGCTGATCGGACCCAATGGTGCGGGAAAGTCCACGCTGCTCATGCTGATGGCGCGCTTGCTGGAGCCCAGCAGCGGTGCGATTCAGTGGCAGGCACGTGACGTCAGCCGAATTCCCGTTGCCGAATACGCACGGCATGTTGCCACGCTGCGTCAGGCCCCCGGCTTCAATATGCGCCTGACGGTGGAGGAGCTGGTCGCTTTTGGACGTTTCCCGCATAGCCGTGGCGCGCTGACGGTTCACGACCGCCGAGCCATGGATGAGGCAATCGCCTTTCTGTCTTTGGAGCCGCTGCGTCACGCTTTCATCGATGAGATCAGTGGCGGTCAGCGGCAGATGGCATTTCTCGCAATGACGATTGCGCAGCAGACAGATGTGCTGCTGCTTGACGAGCCACTCAACAACCTCGACATGAGGCACGCCGTACAGATCATGCGCGCACTGCGTCGCCTCTGCGACGAGCAGGGCCGCACCGTGATTCTGGTGATTCACGACATCAACTTTGCGGTCAATTACTCGGACCACATAGTCGCGCTCAAGAACGGAGCACTGCGCTTTCACGGCCCGGCTCAGGACGTGGTGACCGAGACGCGCATGGCCGATCTGTACGAGCTGGATTTCGAGATCACGCGCAACCAGCGTGGCTGTTTCTGCAATTACTTCACATCCAGGGAAGATCACTCATGAATTCGTTGCGCAGGCAACTCCTGCTCTCTGTTGCCGGCGTGGCGGCTTTGTCCTTCGCGCCCGGCATGGCTCACGCCTATGAGCCTGTTTCCATCCGTCACAAACTGGGCACCACGCTCATCAAGCGTCTGCCGCAGCGTGTGGCGGCGCTGGAGATGAACGAGGTGGACTTCCTCGATCAGCTTGGCGTGCCCGTTGCGGGAATGGTGAAGGACTACGTTCCCCATTTCCTGGCCAAGTACAAGGGCGACGCCAAGGTGCAGGATCTCGGCGCCATCGTACAGCCCAATCTGGAGCGTGTGCACGCGCTGAGGCCGGATCTCATCCTGATGACATCGCTGCAGGCCGGCAAATACGAGGAGCTGGCTGAAATTGCCCCCGCCTTGTACTACGAGGTGGACTTCAAGAACAGCGAGAAGGGACATATCGAAGTCGTCAAGAACCATCTGCTGACCCTGGGCCGCATATTCAACAGGGAAGGGCTTGCCAGCGCCAAGGCTGCAGAGCTGGATGCACAGGTTCAACAGGTACGGCGCATCACGCAAGGTCGGCCGGAGCGGGCCATGATCGTGTTGCACAACAACGGAGCTTTCAGCTCCTTCGGTCTGCAATCGCGTTACGGCTTCGTATTCAGCGCGCTGGGCGTGAAGCCTGCAAGCTCTGCGTTGGAAACCAGTCTGCATGGGCAACCCATCTCCAGCGAATTCATCCAGCAGGCGGATCCGGAGATCCTTTATGTGGTGGATCGCACTGCGGTGATGGAGCGCCGCCCCGTCATCAATGCCGATGGCATTGCCAATCCCTTGCTGCGCCAGACCAAGGCCTGGAAGAACGGGCGCGTGGTGTTTGTCGATGCAGATGCCTGGTACACCACAGGTGCCAGCCCAAGCTCACTGAAGCTGTTGTTTAGCGATGTGCTAAAGGGCTATTCGCGCTGATTGCTTCTTTATTTGTCGTAGCCAGGTCCATACCCAGCCAGCAGTTCTATTAAGCATGCGGTGCAAAAACGTCATGCATGTATCGACAGGAATCGGGTATGCCCAAGAACCCAGGTCTCATTTCACTCAACTCTCTGACGACTCCTCCATTTGCGCGCCGGCGTAGCGTGATGTGCCCCTATGTGCTGCTGGGACTGGCCATGGGCAGTCAGCTGGCGGGAGCGGCGCACGCCCAAGTGCAAACCAGCGAGGCCGAGGCCACGCTGCCACAGGTCACCGTGCAAGAAAAAGTCGCTCCCGTCACCGCTCCCTATGCGGGGGGGCAGGTCAATTCCGGCGGTCGTGTCGGCCTGTTGGGCGACAAGGACTTCATGGAGACGCCCTTCAACACCATCAGCTATACGGAAAAGTTCACGCAGGATCGTCAGGCACAGACCATTACCGATGTGATCTCTGCCACTGATCCCACGGTGTTCAGCAATGGGGTTGCAGCGTCATGGAGCGAAAACTACTCGATTCGCGGTTTCTCTTCGAGCAGCTCCGACATGACGCTGGGCGGTCTCTACGGCATGGCTCCTTACTACCGCACCACGCCGGAGATGTTCGAGCGCATCGAAGTCCTCAAAGGACCGTCCGCATTGCTCAATGGCATGCCCCCCGGAGGATCAGTGGGGGGCTCCGTCAACCTGGTTCCCAAACGCGCTGTCAGCGATCCCATCACGCGGCTGACTACCACCTATATGTCGGATTCGCAGTTTGGCGGCCATATTGATCTGGGGCGCAGGTTTGGCGCAGACAAGCAGTTCGGCATCCGCTTCAATGGTGTTTACCGTGGAGGTGAAGCGGCGGTTAACCAGCAGGACAAGAAATCCAGGCTTGCATCGTTGGGCCTTGACTGGCGTGGCGACCGAGCCCGGATCTCCGCCGACTTCTACACCAGCGATGACCGCGTGAACGGCGTGACACGAGGCATCAGTCTGGCCCCGGGTGTGGCCATTCCCAGGCCGCCCAAGCCTGAGACCCTGCTGAACCCCAACTGGTCGCATGTGCACAATCAGGACAAGGCCGCGATGGTGCGCGGTGAATTCGATGTGAATGACCAGGTGATGGCCTACGCGGCCTTCGGCGTCAGCAAAACCGACTATGAATACAACGGCGCGATGTCGGCTCAGGTGCTCAACGCTGCGGGCGATTTCAAGACCGCCATGGGACAACTGGCCTTCGAGCAGAAAAAGCGTTCGGCAGAAATGGGTCTCAAGGGAAGGCTCCAAACCGGAGCCATCAAGCATCAATGGGCGCTCAATGCAACGCACTATGCTCACAAGCAGGACGACTATGGGCGCCGTAGCGTGCCGGGCGCAGACTGGACTACCAACCTCTACAACCCGGTCTGGGGACCGGAAGCGCCCTTTGTTGCGCCGCACATCTCGCACACCGAGGTGTGCCTGAGCAGCTATGGCCTGGCGGACACCATGTCATTTGCCGAAGATCGTGTGCAACTCACCCTGGGTGTGCGCCGCCAGCAAGTGGTCAGCGACGCCTTCAGCATCACCACGGGGGCGCGTACTTCGCGATATGACCAGAGCGCAACATCGCCTGCCGCAGCCTTGCTGTTCAAGGCCACAGAACATGTGTCGGCTTACGCCAACTACATTGAAGGCCTGAGCCAGGGCGCAACCGCACCAATGACCGCTGCAAACGCGGGTGAAGTGTTTGCGCCTTACAAGACCAAGCAGAAAGAAGTGGGTGTCAAACTTGATCTTGGGGAATTCGCGCACACGTTCAGTCTGTTCGAGATCACACGCCCCAGCAGCTACACGGACCCGGTCACCAATATCTTCTCGTTCGGCGGAGAGCAGCGCAATCGCGGCATCGAATGGGGCTTCTGGGGATCGCCGCTGCGTGGCGTACGCATGATGGGCGGGATTGCCTACACCGCGCCCAAGCTGACGCAGACCGCAGGCGGCGTCAATCAGGGCAAAGTCGCCACGGGGGTGCCCAAGCTGCAAGGGAAATTGGGTGCTGAATGGGATGTTCCTGCCATTCCCGGGCTGACTGTTACGGGTAATGCAACGGCGGTGTCCAAGCAATATATCAGTGCGGACAACAGCCTTTGGGCGGCAGGTCGTGTGACCTACGACCTCGGTGCACGCTATGCAACCAAGGTCGCCGGCAACCCTGTCACGTTTCGCGCGACGCTGCTGAACGTTTCCAACAAGGCTTATTGGGGCATGCCACTGCTGTCCAGCTTGGCATTGGGGGCACCGCGCACGCTGGCGCTGTCGGCAACGGTTGACTTCTGACGCGGGTGTGCTGAAGTTTGCAGTCCGGTCTCTGGTCTCCAGGTGGACGATGCTCTTGCTAATTCCGAGCAGATATGGATCCGAGATCCTTTGACGGCGGCTGCGCAGTTGATGCATCTGCGCGGCTGCTTTTCATGGCTGCGATGACGCTCGGATGGACCGGGTCTGGCCTGGCAGAGGGCTGTGCCCACTGGGCGGTGGGGCTTCTCAATAAGTGAGAATGGGTATCATTTGTGTAGAATCGTTGCATTTCCAATGCACGAGAGACTTCGGTGCCTACCCACGCCAACAGCATCGCCAGTGAAGCACTTGGCAGCATGTACACACTGCACAACCGCTGGCTGATCTCCTGGCTGCAGCGCAAGCTTGGCAACCGTTGTGATGCGGCAGACATTGCGCAGGACACATTCACGCGCATTTGGACAACTGCCAGAACGCAAGCAATCGAAGACATCAGAGAGCCCAGGGCTTATCTGACAATCGTCGCCAGGCGATTGATGATCAATCATCTGGAACGCCGCTCGCTCGAACAGGCATATCTTGCCTCCTTGCAGCTATTGCCTGAAGCCACCGCGCTCTCGGCGGAGGCTAGAGCCATCTTGCTGGAGACCCTGGAGGAGCTGGATGCATTGCTGGGAGAGCTTCCAACGAAAGTTCGCACTGCATTCCTGCTTTCACAGCTCGAAGGGCTTGCTTATGAGGAGATTGCCACGCAGATGCAAGTAAGCGTGCGTACGGTCACCCGCTATATGGCGCAGGGCTTCCGGCAATGCCTGCGCGTGATGCTGGACGCCTGAAATGAGTGCAGTCGATGCAAGCATTCTCGATGAGGCCGCTCAATGGCTGGCTCGCCGGCATGCATCGGACTTCAGCGAAGCAGAGCAGGCCGAGCTTGCCCGGTGGCGCAGCCTCAGTGCAACCCACGAGGAAGTCTGGCAACGCATAGAGCAACTGAAATTCCGAATGGATAGTGTTCCCTCGGCAGTTGGCATGGCCGTTCTGGATCGTCCACGTGCTGCAGGAAATCGCCGGCAGATTCTGCGTGCGTCGGCACTCGCCCTGGCAACTCCAATGCTTGGCTGGTTCTCCTACCGCTATCTGCCATGGCACATCTGGAATGCAGACTTCAGAACAGCAACAGGCGAAAGACGCGAACTGACCTTGGCTGACAACAGTCAGGTGCTGTTGAATACGGCTTCCGCAATAAGCGTTCAGTTCGATGGCAAAGAACGTCTGATCCAGCATCTTGCAGGTGAGATTCTGGTGGAAACCGCACACCTGAGCGAATACAAGACCTTGCCCTTTGTTGTCCAGACTGCCGATGGGCGGTTGCAGGCACTGGGCACCAAATTCATCGTTCGAAAGCATGCGCGAAGCACGACGCTGTCGGTGCTGCAAGGTGCGGTGAAGGTAATGCCTGCCCATTCCAGGCAATCGCTTGTCGTGCAGGCTGGCGAGCAAGTGAACTTCGATGCTCACAAGGCGGGCGCCTTCACCTCCCTGCCATCCCACGCCGATGCCTGGACTCGGGGTGTGCTGTATGCCGAGAACATGCGCTTGGCTGACTTCCTGGAGGAGTTGCAGCGCTATCGCGAAGGAATCCTGCGCTGCGATCCAAGTGCTGCTGAGCTGCTCGTGTCCGGCACATTCCATTTGCGCGACACAGATCGTATTCTCGAGTTGCTGGCTCGGACCATGCCAATCCATAGGCAGCAACGCACCCGTTACTGGATAAGTGTCACGCGTTCCTGAAGTTTCTCAGGATCAGGTTCTCGCATGCTGCCCTCGGAAATTCAGGCCGCAGCGATGACTCTTTTAAATCGCTGTCCTGTTTTTCAATCTCGCCTGTCAAGTGCATCAAGACCCGTTTATTGACAGCCAAGAGGATTGAGCAGATGCCCGAAAAGTACGTCCGGAAACCCAACAGGAACGCCAATGCGATGCGACTGCGCCCGGTCGCAACGGCAGTCGGAGGAATTTTTGTTGCCATCGTCGGCACAGCCGCTATCGGTTTGCACATGCCAGAGGCTTACGCTGCAGATCAGGTTACCAGTTCTGCGCAGAAGTCCTATCAGGTGGCCGCTGGCCCAATTGGCCCCGCGCTGATGGACTTTGCAGCTCAGGCAGGCATCAATCTCAGCATGGATCTGAGCAAGCTCAAGGACCAGCGTACTCCTGGCCTGTCGGGTTTCCACACCGTCGATAGCGGTTTTGCACAGTTGCTGGAAAGCTCGGGACTGAGTGCACGTCGTCTAAGTGAAGGCAACTATGCACTGGAAGTCCCGGGGAGCACCAAGGCATCCATCGAACAAAAGAGCAGTGCTTCCGTGCCCGTCAGCGGCCAAGGCTCTCCAGAGCTTGCCACCGTGACGGTGACGGCACGTACCCAGAATAATCTCGTTGCACCGTCCCGGCAGGTCAGTATTCTCGAAGCTGAAGAAGTTCAGCAACTTCGGCAAGGCTCCGACAGTCTGGCAACCATGCTCAGCAAAGTCGTCCCAGGGATGGCCGATTCCAGCCACACAATCACCGACTATGGGCAGACTCTGCGTGGCCGGAACATGCTTGTCCTCGTAGACGGCGTTCCGCTGAACACCAATCGCGACTCATCCAGAAACCTCGCCAACATCAATCCTGCAGACATCGAACAGATCGAGGTGCTTCGCGGCAGCAGTGCCATCTACGGCAGCGGCGCAGCAGGCGGCATCATCTCTGTGCGTACCAAACGCCCCTCGGGCGAGACCAAAGCAGAGACCATAGTGACGGGATCTGCACCGCTGTCCAAACTCAGAGGCGCCGGGCTTGGAGCCGAAGTCCAGCACTATCTTTCTGGCGGCGGCGATGTGGTCGACTATTCCGTCAGCCTGGGCGCCAAGCATGTCGGAGGCTCTTTCGACGCCAAGGGGAACCGCATTGCACCAGAGCCCAGCCAGGGAGACTTGTTCGACTCCAATATCTACAACGCGTCGGCCAAGATCGGCTTCAAGCTGGACGCAAATCAACGGCTTCAATTCTCCGCGAGCCACTACAACGCCAGCCAGGACACCGACTATGCATCCGATCCGTCAGTGGCCCGCTTGCCCGCAGGTACGGCAGCCGCCAGGCCTATCAAGGGCTTGGTACTTGCAGATCAAAACCAGATCAAGAACACCATGCTGGGTCTTGACTATGAGAACCGCGATCTCGCAGGCAGCGCCGTGGCGGCTCAACTCTATTACCGAGATTTTTATACGCGCTTTGCGCCCTTCGATGCACGAGCCGTTCCTGTGCGAGGCGCCAACGTCGATCAGTCCATGCAGAACTCCGATGTGTTCGGTGGTCGCCTGACCATCAAAACACCTCTCGGACAAGAGAAGAACACCTTGCTGATCTGGGGGGCCGACTTCAATCACGAGCGCACCGACATGCCGATCGATATCTTTGATCCCAAGGCCTATGACGCCAGTGGAGGTCTGGTGTTCAACAAGATTGGCCGCCTGATCTATATGCCCCAGGTCACGACCCGAAGCATTGGCGCCTTTGCCCAGCTGCAACACAAATTCAACGATCAGTGGTCCGTGGAAGGCGGAGCGCGCTACGACCGAGCTCAGGCCAGCTTCAACGACTTCACCCCTTTGTCGCAATCGAAATTGCCCAGCCCCCAGTCCGTCTCTGGCGGTACCGTTAAATACGGCTCATGGACTTACAACCTGGGCACGGTCTTTGCGCCTACCAAGGGGCACGAGTTCTATGCGTCCTACAGCCAGGGCTTTGAGCTGCCGGATATCGGGGTCGTGGTGCGCAATGCCACAGCGGGCTTCAACATCGGCAATTCCAACCTGCAGGCCGTCAAAACAGATACCGTGGAAGTCGGTTGGCGCGGCAAGTTTTCCAATGTCATTGCCAACCTGGGAGCCTTTCAATCGCGCTCCGATCTCGGCGCCGTGCAGAGTTTCAATAACGGGCTCACGCTGCTGCGAACCAAAGAAAAAATCAAGGGGATAGAAGGCGGTCTCGATTACTTCAGCGACGATGACCGCTGGAGCAGCGGTGGGAGCTTTACCTGGATGAAAGGGCGTGAACTTCCGCAGGGATCAAGCCTTTATCAGGACATGACGGGCTATCGTATTCCGCCCCTCAAACTGACTGCCTATGTGGAATACCGTCCCAATGCCAGCTGGAGCCACCGCATCCAGGCAAGCGCATATGCCTCCAAGGATTACCGCCTGGATGGCAAGACCAGCTTTGGGCGCCACGACACCAGGGGCTACACCACAGTGGACTTGATCAGTCAATGGAAAATCGACTCCAAGAACCGCGTATCGCTCGGTGTGGAAAACCTGCTTAACCGCAACTACTTCCCGCTATACAGCCAGCTGCTTCGCAATAACAACAACACCAGCCGCCTCCCTGCAGCGGGCACTGTGTTGCGAGTCAGCTATGCACACACTTGGTAGGTGCGCGTCACACAAGCCGGTCGACGAATGGCGGTGCTTTGCGACAGCAGCGCCTGATCTGATGGAGCTGTTTTTGACGCCGAGGCACTGCGGCTGCCGCTTGCCGTATTTCTGACAGCGTTCCCTGAGAGTCTGCTGCCTTAGCTGGCTTCCTGTGTCCGGTAAGGAATGACAGCCATCGGCAATCCATGGTCAACTGGAAAAAGATGCAGCGATATGAGGCGCCTGGACGTATCTGTTTCCGGGGGCTGAGTTGTGTTTACGACGTTGTCGATCCGGAATGTCGACTGGTCAGGTCCAAAGGGCCGCAGCTTCGGCTGCGGCCCTTTTGGCTGCTCGGCCTGGCTTGTTGACTTGGCTCAATATGAGCCGGGGCAAAGCCCGGCACAGTGTGGCGCATATGTTCACCATGCCCTCCATGTCGCAAATCGCTTCCACGTTTGGGCAGCCTGAGAGCTTTGCTCCAGGCTCTTGGCTCAGGCAACGTCGCCAACCCCTTGATTCGGTGCTGTATCTGGAAAGCGGCAGCGTGATGCTCGGGGTCGGGCAGGATTCGGCCATGCGCCATCAACTGGGGCAGGTGGAAGGGCCGACCTGGCTGGATGCCGCTTTTGCGCTGCAGGAGCGTCCTTCCTGCCTCGATATGCAGGCGCAGACGGCTGGGCGCATCTACATCATTCCTCTGGCGCGCTTTCTAAGCTCTGTGGCGGAGCTTGCACCCGCCGTACAGCACTTGCTCAAAGATCTGGCCAGGGCCTATTGCTCGCAGACCGAGCTGGCGGTCAGTCGTCTGGCTCAGGACGCCGAAGCTCGCTGCGCCCAGTGGCTGCTGAACCATGCGAGCCCGGGAGGAAATGGCAATGCCCTGCATGTCACCCTCAAGGCACGCAAACGCCTGATTGCAGCGCAACTGGGTATTGCGCCGGAAACATTCTCGCGCGTGCTCCGGCAGTTGCGAGAGCATGGGCTGATTGCCGGGCGAGGCAATGTCATTGAATTGCCCAAGCCCGGCGCGCTGGAGGTGCTGGCGCTGGGGTAAATACCGGGCCGGGTTGCAGACCATGCAGCGCTTGGCTTCTGCTCTGAGCAGGAGCTTGCGGCGTAGCATTTGTCGACAATCTCCGGGGTTTCCTCTCGTTGGGTTGCAGACATCGGCTCTCTATATTGAGGCCCATGTCAGATGCTGTCTTCTCCCTGCAAGCAGAGCCGCCATGGGTTGCGCCGTCGCAGCCAGAGGAGGTTGCTGCCGCACCACAGTCTGGGCGGATACGCAGAGGCCCAGGCCCCATGCTGCGCAGCATGGTGCTTGTTGCCATGATTGCAGTGCTGCTGGCTGGAGCTGGCGCTGCGGGCTGGGTGGCTTATTCCCTGCGCCGGGCGGTCATGGACGGAGCGTTGCCGGCGCAGACCAAGGCGTTGGAATACGCGGCTCGTTCGCTGGCCTTCAGAGTCGAGCAGCAGCAAAAGCCCCTGCATAGTCTGTCCTCTGTGCTGGCGGGCCATATGCATGATTCTCCGGAGTCACTGCAGGCCATGCTCAAGCAGCCCACATCCATGGCACAGCAGTATGAGCAACTTCAACTGGCTGATGGAAAAGGGCAGTTGCTGGTCAATCTGCATCAGGAGCAGGCGCTGGCCGCAGAACAGCTTGAAGAGCCGCTGCGTGAAGTGCTCAAGCGCTCGTTGGCTGAGGGCAAGCCGATCACCCAAGCCTGGGTGCGTGCCGGTGATGCGGGCCTGCAGCTGGAGTTTCAGAATGTCGTGCCGGTGCGTGATCTGCAAGGCAAGTTGCAGGGCGTTCTTGGCGGCAGCTACCGGACGCCTTTGTCGGTGTTGTTTTCGCTGGAGGTTGCCTCTGCCGAAGCGGGTAGCCAGCTGCTGCTGATCGACCGTGACCTTCGTCCGCTGGCTCTCAGCAGCAAAGGGCAGTGGCAATTGCCCCCTGCCTTGGGCGATGCTGCGCTACCTCGCGGGCTGGATCAAGCCTGGCTCAAGACGGCCCAGACCGGTGCGGTCAGTGAGCAGAGAAATAGCCAACTCTGGAGCGCCATGCCGCTGCCTTGGGCGCAATGGACTCTGCTGAAGGTCAGCAACGTTCAGGAATGGGTGCCGGGAGTCTCGGTCAAGATGATGGGCTGGCTGGCCACGGCCCTGCTGTTGCTGGCTGGATTGCTTGGCGCGGTGCTTTGCCTGATCGCCTATCCGCTGACGGCCTTGTTCCGCTCGGCAGAGCAGGCTTCTCGACGCGGGCTGATGCTGGAAGTGGACTTGGGCAGCCGGGGGGGCAACTGGTGGCATGGTCTGTCCGATCATGACTGGGGAGAGGCCCAGACCCTGCGCACTGCCTTGCAGGCCCTGGGCGGTGGTTATGAGGCGCATGGCGAGCTGGAGCGTGATTTGCAGATGCAGTTGCAGACCTTGATGGACTATGCCCCCGTAGGTTTGATCGTGACGCATGGCTCGAAGGTGCAGCGTGTGGGCATGCAGGCAGCCAGAGTACTTGGCTATCAGCCTCAGGAAATGCAGGGCCTGGCCGTGCGTGATCTGTGTGCCAGCGATGCCGACTATGAGGATCTGATGGGGCGGGTCCGGCGGGCTCTGGATACTTACGGACAATTTGATAGCGAAGTCTGCTTGGTACGCAAGGATTCAAGGCCGATATGGGTGCGAATTCACGGTCAGAGCATGCAGCGCATGCACAGGGCCTGGGAGCAGTCGGGCAAGGCGCTGGATGGTCAATACCTGGTCTGGGAACTGGAGGATGTGACCACGCAGCGGCAGTTGCGCGAGCAATCGAGCTGGAAAGCCATGCACGATCCCTTGACCCGTCTGCCCAACCGAACGGCGTTTGCTCTGCGGCTCAAGGAGTGGCTGCGCGAATATACGACTCCCGACTATCTGGAGAGCCTGGGCGGCGCGAATGTGATCGCCCGTTCGCAGAGCGAGCCCAAGGCGCATGGCATCGTGCTGTATGTGGACCTGGACCACTTCTCTCAGGTCAATCGCCAGGGCGGGCGTGAAGTGGGTGACGAGGTGCTGGGCCATATCGCGCGCCTGATCGAGTCCACGGTGCGACCCCATGGCTGGGTGGCGCGGGTGGGAGGCGATGAATTTGCCATTCTCATGGCCGGAATCAGCCGGGAAGAGGGCATGCGCCATGCGCAGCTGCTGTGCATGGCCATACAGGACTGGGAGGGCTCCTACCAGGGGCAGCGCTATATGTTGAGTGCCAGCATCGGCATGTTGCTGCTGGATGCCAGCTACCACACGGCGGCCAGCGCCTTCAAGGGGGCCGATATGGCCTGCTACGCCGCCAAGCGCAAAGGGCGCAACCGTGTGGAAGTGATGACGGCGGCGGTCTGAGCCGGATTGCGCATGCTGAATTCAAGGCAGATATGACAGCCTAGAGGGCAATCCCTTGGCTGCTCAAAGGGGTTGACTGAGTTACGCTCTGCGGCTGCTTTGTATACAAAATGGATGAGGCTGGCCGTGCCAAAGCGCCCGGATGGCCGTGACCTATGCGTGACCAGACCTTGTTCGACAAGATAGATTTGCACCTGATCAGGGTGCTGCACACGGTGCTGACGGAGCGTAGCGTCTCCAGGGCAGCGCTGCGACTGGGCATGCACCAGCCGGCGGTGTCTGCAGCCCTGCGGCGTCTGCGTGAGCTCGCTGGCGACCCTTTGCTGGTGCGCTCAGGGGCACAGATGCAGCCTACCGATGTGGGTCTGCGCATGGTGCAACCCTCGGCAGACATTCTGCGTGCAGCCGAGGGGCTGTTCAGCGATGCGCGGCAGTTTGACCCGCGCACCTCGACTCGTACCTTCCGTATTGCGGCCAGCGACTATCTGGACCCCCAATTCCTGCCGCGGCTGATGTCGGCCATGAAGGCGCAGGCCCCGCATTGCCCGGTGGACTTTCTGCCGCTGAGCGCCGAGGCGCATTACGAGGGACAACTGGCCGATGGCGAGATCGATGTGGTCATCGGCAACTGGCCGCAGCCACCGGAAGGCCTGCACATGGCCAAGCTGTTCGAGGACGAGGTGGTCTGTCTGGTCAGTCCCAAGCATCCGGCAGTGCGCAGGGGCTGGGATGTACAGCAATGGCTGCAGGCCGAGCATATTGCGCCAACCCCGGCCTATCCGGGTGCCCTGGGCGTGATAGACGAACAGCTGGCAGGCATGGGTTTGAGCCGCCAGGTGGTGGCACGCTGCGCGCATTTCAGTCTGATTCCCGACATGGTGGCATCAAGCTTGCTTGTCATGACCTCGGGCAGATTGTTCTGTGAGCGTTTCAGCGAACGTCTGTCCCTGGCCATACTGCCTTGCCCCGTGGAATTCCCTCCGCTGGTTTATTACCAGCTCTGGCATGCGCGTTCGCATGCCGGAGCCGCCACACGCTGGCTGCGAGAGGTGGTTCGCAATGTTGCACTAACGCTGCGAAATCAATAGCTTGTATCGTATTCCTGTTCAGCGCATAGAGCCTGTTTGAGTCAATTTGTTATTTGAATTGAGAGACAATCCAGCGATGAATCCCCCCCCGACACATTCCCCCTCTGCGAGTGCGCCTGCGCGTTTGCAGCTGGAGGGTATTACCAAGCGGTACCCGGCTGTGGTCGCAAACAGCAAGGTATCGCTGAAAGTTAAGCCCGGCGAGATCCACGCCATCCTGGGCGAAAACGGCGCTGGCAAGTCCACGCTGATGAAGATCATCTACGGTGCGGTCAAGCCTGACGAGGGTGCCATCCTGGTCGATGGCAAGCCGGTGCAGATCCGCAATCCGCAGGAAGCCCGGGCACTGGGCATTGCCATGGTGTTCCAGCATTTCAGCCTGTTCGACACGCTGACCGTGGCCGAGAACGTCTGGCTGGGCCTGGACAAGAGCATTGCACTGGCCAAGGTGATCGAGAACATTCAGGCCACGGCCCGCGATTACGGGCTGGAGGTGGACCCGCATCGTCCCGTACACACGCTTTCCGTCGGCGAAATGCAGCGCGTGGAAATCATCCGCGCCCTGCTGACCAATCCCCGCGTGCTGATTCTGGACGAGCCCACCT
Organism: Comamonas sp. NyZ500; assembly: GCF_016772095.1. NCBI lineage: Bacteria > Pseudomonadati > Pseudomonadota > Betaproteobacteria > Burkholderiales > Comamonadaceae > Comamonas > Comamonas sp. NyZ500. The sequence continues at coordinate 36,282 of NZ_JAEIJE010000016.1, forward strand.
CGGTGCTCACGCCCCAGGCCGTGGAGATGCTGTTTGTGGTGCTGCGCCGCCTGGCCGCGGAAGGCTGCTCCATCCTCTATATCAGCCACAAGCTGCATGAGATCCGCTCGCTGTGCACGGCCTGTACGGTGCTGCGCGGCGGTGTGGTGACGGGGGAGTGCAACCCGGCCAACGAGACCAATGCTTCGCTGTCGCGCATGATGATCGGCTCGGAGCCGCCGGAGCTGGAGCACCGCAGTGCGAATACCGGCGATACCGTGCTGCGTGTGCAGGGGCTGTCGCTCAGAAGCCAGGATCCTTTTGGTGTCGATCTGCAGAGCATTGCGCTGCAGGTGCGTGCGGGCGAAGTCGTCGGTATTGCCGGCGTCTCCGGCAACGGCCAGAAAGAGCTGATGTATGCGCTGTCCGGCGAGGACACACGCTCCGAGGCAGAGGCCGTGCAGTTGCTGGGCAAGGGCGTGGGACGCATGGGGCCTGGTCGGCGCCGTGGCATGGGCCTGCATTTCGTGCCTGAAGAGCGGCTGGGGCGCGGGGCCGTGCCCAGCATGGGCCTGGCCCACAACCTGTTGCTGACGCGAAAGACCGCAGTGGGCAAGGGCGGCTGGATTCGCATGGCGGCGCTGCAGGCGCAGGCGCGGGACATCATCGGCCGCTTCAACGTCAAGGCCGGCGGTCCGAATTCGGCCGCGCAGTCGCTGTCGGGCGGCAATCTGCAGAAGTTCATCGTGGGTCGTGAAATTGATGCCAAACCACGTCTGCTCATCATCTCTCAACCCACCTGGGGGGTGGATGTGGGGGCTGCGGCGCAGATTCGGGGCGAGATTCTCAAGCTGCGCGACCAGGGTTGCGCCGTGCTGGTGGTCAGTGAGGAGTTGGACGAGTTGTTTGAGATTTGTGACCGCCTGCATGTGGTGGCCAAGGGCCGCCTGAGTCCTTCGGTGGATAGAGCGGCTGCCACGGTGCAGCAGATTGGTGAATGGATGAGCGGCCTGTGGGATGCGGCAGTCGTGCAGGGAGGTGCCCATGCTTAAGCTGGAACAACGCCCCCAGGCATCGAAGTTCTGGACCTATGGCTCGCCGATTCTGGCCTTGCTGATCACCGTGTTGGTAGGAGTCTGCCTGTTTGCCCTGCTGGGCAAGGATCCGGTCAAGGGCTTGCAGGCCTTTTTCTGGGAACCCATCAAGTCGGGCTATGCCCTGGGCGAGCTGGCTGTAAAGGCCACGCCTTTGCTGCTGATCGCTCTCGGGCTGGCCGTATGCTTTCGCTCCAATGTCTGGAATATCGGTGCCGAAGGCCAGTTCGTCATCGGGGCGGTGGCTGCGGGCGGCATTGCCTTGCTGGCCGACAAGACCACAGGGCCCTGGATCGTGCCAGCCATCCTGATCGCCGGCATGCTCGGCGGCATGTTCTGGGCGGGCATAGTCGCCTTGCTGCGCGACCGTTTCAACGCCAACGAAATCCTGGTCAGCCTGATGCTGGTCTATGTGGCCACGCTGGTGCTGGGCTATCTGGTCTATGGTCCCTGGAAGGACCCCATGGGCTACAACTTCCCGCAGACCAAGAGCTTCGAGCGCGTCACGCAGATTCCTCGGCTGGTGCAGGGCATGCGCATGAACATCGGCGTTGTCATCTCGCTGGTGGGGGCCGGTCTGCTGTGGGCATTCCTGTTTCGCACGCGTGCAGGTTTTGCCCTGCAGGTCGGCGGCCTGGCGCCGTCGGCGGCACGCTATGCCGGTTTTTCCTCGCGCAAGGCGCTGTGGACGGCGCTGCTGATCTCCGGCGCCACCGCCGGTCTGGCGGGGGCACTGGAAGTCGCTGGCCCTCTGGGTCAGCTCACGCCCTATGTGCCCGCCGGCTACGGCTTTGCGGCCATCATCGTGGCCTTTGTGGGGCGCCTGCATCCTGTGGGCATGATTTTCTCGGCCATTCTCATGAGCATGTTTTATATCGGTGGCGAGCTGGCGCAGTCGCGTCTGGGCCTGCCCAAGGCACTGACCGGCGTCTTCCAGGGACTGCTGCTGTTCGCGCTGCTGGCCTGCGACACGCTGGTGGCCTATCGCATCCGCTGGGTGGCAAAAAAAGCCGGCAGCGCCATTTCTGCAGTGAAGGGAGCCTGATCCATGGAATCCTATGCACTGCTGCTGGGCTCCACCCTCAGCGCCGGCACTGTTCTGGCGCTGGCGGCCCTGGGCCTGCTGATCAATGAAAAATCGGGCATCGTCAATCTCGGCGCCGAAGGCATGATGCTCTGTGCTGCCATTGCGGGCTTTGCCGCTACCGTGCACACCGGCAATACCTGGCTGGGCTTTGGCGCGGGCATGCTGGCAGGGGCCTTGCTGGCCGCCATCTTCGGGGGACTGGTGATCTGGTTCAACACCAACCAGTACGCAACCGGTCTTGCGCTGTCGCTGTTCGGCGCGGGCTTCTCTGCATTTGTGGGCCTGGGCTATGTGCAGGCCAAGCTGCCCGAGCTGCCCAAGTACTCGATTCCTGGCCTGGCAGATCTGCCGCTCGTGGGCCCGGCTTTGTTCACGCTGCACCCGCTGGTCTACGGTGCCATCGTGCTGGCCGCCCTGATGGTCTGGTTTCTGTACCGCACGCGTGCGGGCCTGGTGCTGCGCTCGGTAGGCGAGTCGCCCTCGTCGGCCCATGCCCTGGGCTACCCCGTGCGCCGCATCCGTCTGATGGCCGTGATGTTTGGCGGTGCCATGTGCGGTCTGGCGGGGGCCTTCATCTCCGTGGTCTACACGCCGCTGTGGGTGGAGAACATGGTGTCGGGTCGAGGCTGGATTGCTCTGGCGCTGACGACTTTCGCGACCTGGCGACCGGCCCGCGTCCTGCTGGGCGCCTATCTGTTTGGCGGCGTGACCATGTTGCAGTTCCATCTGCAGGCCACGGGGGTCCAGGTGCCCAGCCAGATTCTGTCCATGCTGCCGTATCTGGCCACCATTGTGGTGCTGGTGCTGATCTCGCGTAATCCGACCTGGATTCGAGCCAATATGCCGGCCTCCCTGGGAAAACCCTTCTACCCTGGAGCGTGATGCCCAAATGTGGTGCAATCCGCTTTTCAAAAATAACGAGAGGACAACTTCGATGACAACTCTGGGCAAACGCGCTCTGATCAAGATGATCGGCCTGACGGCTGTTTCCATGGCTGTGCTGACCGCTTGCGGCAAGAAGGAAGAGGCTCCTGCAGCGCCTGCCGCGGCACCTGCGGCTGCTCCTGCTGCCGACAAGCTCAAGATCGGCTTCATGTATGTGAGCCCCATCGGCGACGGCGGCTGGACCTACCAGCACGAGCTGGGCCGCAAGGCCATCCAGGAGAAGTTCGGCGACAAGATCGAGACCTCCATGGTCGAGAGCGTGCCAGAGTCTGCCGACGCCGAGCGCGTGATGCGCGACATGATCGGTCAGGGCAACAAGCTGGTCTTCGCCACCAGCTTCGGCTATCAGGACTTTGTGCAGAAAGTCGCCGCCGACGTCAAGGATGTGAAGTTCGAGCACGCCACCGGCTACAAGACGGCCGACAACGCAGCCGTGTACGACACCAAGACCTTTGAAGGCGCTTATCTGGCCGGTATCGTGGCGGGTGCCATGACCAAGACCAAGACCGTGGGCGTGGTGGCTTCGGTGCCAATCCCCGAAGTGGTGCGCAACATCAACAGCTTTGTGCTGGGCGCCCAGAGCATCGACCCCTCCATCAAGGCCAAGGTGGTCTGGGTGAACGAGTGGTTCGCTCCTCCCAAGGAATCCGAAGCCGCCAACAGTCTGATCAACGGCGGCGTGGACGTGATGTACCAGAACACCAATTCTCCAGCCGTGCTGAAGACGGCCGAGGAGCGCGGTGCCCGTGCCTTCGGCAAGGACGGCGACATGAGCGGCTTCGCGCCCAAGGCTCATCTGGGATCGGCCGTGATCGACTGGACTCCTTACTACAGCAAGGTGGTGGAAGACACGCTGGCAGGCAAGTGGCAGACCGGCAACTTCTGGTGGGGTGTGAAGGAAGGCGCCATCGACCTGAAGAAAATCGCTGACGACGTGCCCCAGGAAATCAAGGACAAGGTTGAGAAGGCTCGCGCCGGCCTGAAGGACGGCTCCTTCGCCGTCTGGACCGGTCCCATCAAGGACAACACCGGCAAGGAACTGCTGGAAGCCGGCAAGGTTGCCGATGACGCCTGGCTGCGCAGCATCAACTTCTATGTGAACGGTATCGAGGGCAAGGTGCCCGGTGCCAAATAAGCACTGTTTGCGGGGCGCCTGAGCAGCGTCCGATCAAAGGCCCCTAGGGGGCCTTTCTTTTTGCGCTGTCGTTTTCAGGATACCTATCTGCAATTTGGCGCAGTTTATGCATATATTGCCCAAGGTGTAACCGGTATCCATGGGCTTGCGCTCCTATCGGTTTCAAACCTCACTCTTTGTTCCAAGGAAACTTTAATGACTGATTTGCACAAGCGTTCATTGATCAAGGTCGCCGCACTGACGGCTATTGCCTCGGCCGCTCTCGTGGGCTGCGGCAAGAAGGAAGAAGCAGCTGCGCCGGCAGCAGCCCCCGCTGCCGCTCCTGCGGCCGCTGTTCCCGAACCTCTGAAGATTGCTTTTGCTTATGTCGGCCCGGTGGGCGACGGTGGTTGGTCCTTTGCCCATGACCAGGCCCGCAAGGCCCTGGAAAAAGAGTTCGGTGACCAGATCAAGACCAGCTATGTGGAGAGCGTGCCCGAAGGTGCCGATGCCGAGCGCGTGCTGCGCGACATGGCCTCGCAGGGCAACAAGCTGGTGTTCGGTACCACCTTCGGCTATATGGACGTGATCCAGAAGCTGGCCCCCGAATTCGCCGATGTGAAGTGGGAACACGCCACCGGCTACAAGACCGCCGCCAATGTCAGCACCTATGACAGCCGCACTTACGAAGGTGCCTATCTGGCCGGCATCATTGCCGGTGGCATGACCAAGTCCAACACCCTGGGCGTGGTGGGCTCGGTGCCTATTCCCGAAGTGATCCGCAATATCAACAGCTTCACCCTGGGTGCCCAGTCCGTGAATCCCAAGATCAAGACCAAGGTGGTCTGGGTCAACGAATGGTTCAGCCCTCCCAAGGAGACCGAAGCTGCGACCAGCCTGATCAACGGCGGCGCCGACATCCTGTTCCAGAACACCGATTCGCCGGCGGTGCTGAAGACGGCCGAGGAAAAGGGCAAGCGTGCCTTCGGCTGGGATTCGGACATGACGGCCTACGGCCCCAAGGCTCACCTGGGCTCGTCCATCATCAACTGGGCGCCTTACTACATCGACTCCACCCGCAGCGCGCTGGAAGGAAAGTGGAGCAGCCGCCAGACCTGGTGGGGCGTCAAGGAGGGCGTGATCGACATCGTCTCACTGGCTGACGACATTCCTGCCGAGCTCAAGGCAAAGGTTGAGGACGTGAAAAAGGGACTGAAGGAAGGTACATTCACCATCTGGAAGGGCCCTATCACCGGCCAGGACGGCAAGGAACTGATCGCTGCCGACAAGGTTGCCGATGACGGTTTCCTCAAAGGCATCAATTTCTACGTCAAGGGCGTGGAAGGCAAAGTGCCCGGCGGCGACGCCAAGTAAGCACTGCGGATCAGGCATCGCGCAGCCTCGTCGCACCGATTGCGGCCTGTGGCGCATGTCTTCACGGCAGACCCCGGGTTTGCCGGGTAGTGTTGGCTGTTAACAGTCGTCCAGACACGACTTGCAGCGACAGGGCCGCCGCAGAGCGGCCCTTTGTATTTCGATAATGACGAGTATCCCCATGACTGAACGTACCCTCTGGCATCCTGTTGCCCAATCCTCCGAGGTGGTGAGCGCGCCGTTTTCCGTGCTGCTGCTGGAACAGCCGCTGGTGCTGTGGCGCAATGCCGAGGGACTGGTGCAGTCCTTCGTGGATCGCTGCCCGCATCGCGGTGCACGCCTGTCCATGGGGCGCGTGGAGAACGGACATCTGGAGTGCCCCTATCACGGCTGGCAATTCTCCTCCGGTGGCCAATGCGTGAAAGTGCCCGCCGTGCCCGATTTCACTCCCCCCGCATCGCAGCGCGTACGGGCCTTCGAGGTGCAGGAGGCCTACGGACTGATCTGGGTGCGCCTGGAGCCTTCCGACAGCCAGCTGCCCGTGTTCGCTGCCGAGACGGATGAACATCTGCGCAAGGTGAACTGCGGGCCTTACGATGTGGCGGCCAGTGCACCGCGCATCATCGAGAACTTCCTCGACATGTCCCACTTCGGCTTTGTGCACGAAGGCTGGCTGGGCAGCCGCGACGCCACGGCCATTGCCACTTACAAGGTGGAGAGCACCTCAACCGGCGTGCTGGCGACAGGCTGCAAGGCTGTACAGCCCCAGTCCAATCTGCACTCCACCCAGGCGGCCGAGGTGGAGTACACCTACGAGGTGACCGCCGCCTACACTGCCGTGCTGACCAAGATTCCCGAAGAGGGCACTTCCAAACAGGGCTGGCGTGAGCAGATCGGTCTGTTCATCTGCCCTGTCACTCCCGAAACCAGCCGCGTCTGGTTCCGTCTGGCGGTCGCGGACTTCGAATCGACCGATGAGCAGTTGCAGACCTTCCAGCACACCATCTTTGTGCAGGACCAGCCTGTGCTGGAGTCGCAGCTGCCCAAGGCCCTGCCGCTGGATCCGCGCGCAGAAATGCACTCGGCGGCCGACCGCATGTCGTCGGCTTATCGCCGTTTCCTGAAGGCCCAGGAGATCGCCTTCGGAACCTGCTGATACAGGCCTGAGAGGCTTTGCCGCCTGCCCGGCTTGGCGTCCATGCGGCTCGCCGGGAGGCCGCGCCAAGGGCTTGTGGCCGCCAGGCCGAAGTCACAGACTCGTCGGGGCTGGCCATATGGCTTGAGCTGCGCCGGTTTGATAGGCTAGACATTGAATGGCGCGTAGCGCCAAGGAGAATAAAGATGAACACCGTGCCTGCCGTAGATGTTTCCCGTCTGCCGGAGCTGCTGCGAGCCATGCCCAAGGCCGAGCTGCATATGCATATCGAGGGTTCGCTGGAGCCCGAACTGATTTTTGCGCTGGCGCAGCGCAACAAGGTGGCTCTGGCCTATGACAGCGTGGAAGCTCTGCGCGCGGCCTATGCCTTCACCGATCTGCAGAGCTTTCTGGACATCTATTACGCGGGTGCCAGCGTGCTGCTGCACGAGCAGGACTTCTACGACATGGCGCGCGCCTATCTGGACCGCGCCGTGGCCGACAATGTGGTGCACACGGAAATCTTCTTTGACCCGCAGACCCACACCGAGCGCGGCGTAGCCATGGAGACCGTCATCAACGGTCTTTACCGTGCCTGCCGCGATGCGCAGATCGAGCAGGGCATTTCCTCCTCGCTGATCCTGAGCTTTCTGCGCCATCTGAGCGAAGAAAGCGCCCTGCAGACGCTGGAGGCCGCGCTGCCGCTGCGTGACCGCTTCATCGGCGTGGGGCTGGACAGCAGCGAGCTGGGCAATCCGCCCGAGAAGTTCGAGCGCGTGTTTGCGCGCTGCAAGCAGCTGGGCCTGCATCTGGTGGCCCATGCCGGGGAGGAGGGGCCGCCCGCCTATATCTGGGGTGCTCTGGATGTGCTGAATGTGGAGCGCATCGACCATGGCGTGCAGTCAGAGCAGGATGCGCTGCTGATGCAGAGGCTGGTCAAGGAGCAGATACCGCTGACGGTCTGCCCTTTGTCCAATCTCAAGCTCTGCGTGATCAAGGACCTGGCCGATCACAATTTGCCGCGCCTTCTGGCGGCCGGGCTCAAGGTCATGATCAACTCGGACGACCCGGCCTATTTCGGCGGCTATGTCAACGAGAACTACACCCAGCTCTTTGCCGCCACGGGCATGGGTGCGCCCGAGGCCTACCAGCTGGCGCGCAACAGCCTGGAAGCGAGCTTTGCCGCTGAGGCGCAGAAGGCCGAATGGATTGCAAAGCTGGATGCAATCTTTGCGCAATTTGCGGCTTGAAAATAGGAGCTTCCAGCGCTTGCTAAATGTGGGTTTTAGATAGATTTCTATCTGAACTCTATGAATATCAAGTGCTGGCAGCTCTTTTTTTATCAGTGGCTTGCTTCAGGAAAACTGGGCCTTGATGCGCTCAGCCAACTCTCCCAGCGCTGCAAAGCCCGGCTCCTCGCGCTTCCAGACCACGGACAGTCCATCGCCCTCGAAACGCGGCAGCACATGCAGGTGAAAGTGAAACACCGTCTGCCCCGCAGGCGCGCCATTGGCCTGGAAGATATTGATGCCGTCGGGATCGAAAGCCTTGTTCACCGCAGCCGCCACGCGCTGGGCCGTCTGCATCACGGCGCCGGCTTCCTCGGGCGTCAGCTCCAGCAGATTGACGGCATGGCGCTTGCTGGCTACCAGCACATGGCCTCGTGTGGCCTGGCCGATGTCCATGAAGGCGATGGTCAGATCGTCCTCATAGACCTTGGCCGATGGAATCTCCCCTTTGACGAGCTTGCAGAAAATGCACTCCCCAGGGGGCGAGTGGTCTACAAACATGGGCATGACGCTCTCCTTTTTTATGGTTCAAGCGTTCTATCTTAGAGGCTGAGCGGTTTCAGGCCCGCGTCGCGCGCAGGCAGCTTGGGGTGATCTCGGCCATGGATGTCGCGCCCAGCATGGCCATATTGCGGTCCACCTCGTCACGCAGCAAGGTGATGGCGTGATGAACGCCCTGCGCACCGCCGACTGCGGCGGCGTACATGAAGGGGCGGCCCAGAAACACCATGCGCGCGCCCAGGGCCACGGCCTTGAGCACATCGCTGCCGCGGCGAATGCCGCTGTCCATCATCACGGCCGTGCGGTGGCCCACGCGGTCCACCACATAGGGCAGCATCTGCAGCGGTGCGACCACGCCGTCGAGCTGGCGGCCGCCGTGGTTGGAGACCACGATGCCTTGCGCGCCGATATCGGTGGCCATCACGGCATCGTCTTCGTTGAGGATGCCCTTGATGATGAGGTTGCCTTTCCAGCGCTGGCGAATGCGTTCGATGTTCTTCCAGTTCAGGTGGTCACGGCCCGAGGTGTCGCGGATGGCGGTGCCCGACAGCAAAGGCGCGCCGCGCGTGGCAAACGAATTCTCGAAGTGCGGCATGCCGTGGTTGATCAGCGTACGCAGCATGGTGCCCACCATCCAGCGCGGGCGGGTGATGCCGTCATAGGCCAGGCGCAGCGAGGGGCGCAGCGGCATCGAGAAACCGGTGCGCACATTGTTTTCGCGATTGGCCCAGACGGGGATGTCCACGGTGATGACCAGGGTGCCGAAGCCGGCAGCCTCGATGCGCTCGATCAGGCCGTCGATGCGCGTGGTGTCGCCGGGCAGATAGGCCTGGAACCAGGTCGACGGTGCGGCCTTGGCTACATCTTCCATGGGGATCAGCGAGGTGCCGCTCATGATGGCGGGAATGCGGTTGGCAGCCGCCGTCTGTGCCAGCACCAGATCGCCACGGTAGGCATTGATGGCGCTGATGCCCACGGGGGCCACGCCGAATGGCGAGTCCCAGGTCTGGCCGAACAGCTCGACCTTCTGGTTGCGCTGCGACACATCCACCATGACCCTGGAGCTGAAGCCATATTGCAGGAAGCTGTCACGGTTGGCCTGCAGCGAGACGCAGTCTTCAGCCGCGCCGGAGACATAGCCAAACAGAGGGCGGGGCAGGTGCTTGCGTGCGGCGGCCTCGAAGTCATGCAGCGACAGAATGTTCTGCAGATGACGGGGAAGCCCTGCGCGTTGGCCGTAGGCGGCTTGCGCTTTGGGGGCGGAGGCTGCGTTTGCAGCAGGGGCTTGTGACGATGCCATGGTAGGGCGCCTCGGGAGCGAAATTCAGGGGTTTAACTGGCTGCGCCCCCGCACACTTGCGGTGCACGGGGGCGTGACAGAAACATCAGGTGTTCAAGGTTTACTGAGCGAATGTACCGCGCTGACGCATCAGCTCGCGGTGCAGTTGCTCGTTACGCTCGAACGGTGCGCGGCCATGCACATAGAAGTAGTTGTTCAGAACCACCAGGTCGCCAGCGGGCAGGCTGACGGTGCGGGTGCCGGGCGAATTTTCCATCGATTCGGACAGGTTCTGCAGATATTCGGCTTCGGCGTCGTTGGCGGGCTGCACGAACTGGTCGATGAAGGAGATCGACAGGCCGAACTCGCCGTGGAAGAACACGGGGCGTTCCACGCGCTCGTTCACATTCTTGGAGCCCGGGGCCTTGTACAGCAGGGGCTTGGCGCCCAGCGGGTCTTGCACAAAGCAGTCCAGCTCGCTCCAGTCGTCCAGGTGCAGAAAGCGCGACTCGCCGCCCACGGCGTTCTGCTCGTCGAACTTCATCATCAGCAGCCAGTCGGTGGCTTCGGTCACGAAGGTGCCGTCGGTGTGCATGGTGAACAGACGATAGGCCTGGCGCAGATAGGAGTCGCTGGCGTCGGTGTGCTTGACCAGGAAACGTGCGTAGTACTTGTTGGACATGGAGTCGTGGTTGGCCGGGCCCAGGATATGGCCGATGGCGGTGCCGAACTTCACATAGTCGTCGCTATCCTGGCTCACCCCTTCCAGACCCAGCACAAAGCCGCCATGCTTGCGGTCCCTGATGATGTTCACCAGGGTCTCGCCAAAGTCGGCACCCATGTGGGCCTTCAGGCGGCGCGCCAGATGAAAGCGCATGAAAGGCACGTATTCGAGGTTCTGCACGTCGATATCGCGCACATCGGCCAGGAAGGCGTTCAGGGCATCGGTGTTCAGGGTCAGCTTCAGCAGGCGGGGATGCTCGGGGTGAGCGGCGATCTCGTAAGCGGCAGGCTGAATCAGTTGCTGGGGGGTAGTAGCGTTCATGGTGGGCGGGTACTTCAATCAGGGATGGGCTGATTTGACGCTTCTTGTTTGATACGATCTACGGGGTTAAATGCATTTTTTGATAAGAATTTCAGATTAAATCCATGCTCAGCTACCGCCAACTCGAGCACTTCGTCACCGTAGCCCAGGAGCTGCATTTCTCTCGTGCCGCCGACAAGCTGGGCGTGGCCCAGTCCGCCGTCAGCGTGCAGGTGCAGCAGCTGGAACAGCAACTGGGGGTGCGCCTGCTGCAGCGCAACAAGCGCAAGCCCATCACGCTGACCGATGCGGGCGAGCTGCTTTATGACGAAGCAGTGGCCGTGCTGCGCCATATGGAGCGGGCCCAGCAGATCGGGCAGTTGGCGGCCCAGGGCATGAGCGGCCATGTCAAGCTGGGCTATATCTCCTCGTCAGTGACCTCGGGTGTGCTGGCGCGCATGCTCACGCAGTTCCGCCCCGGCCATGAGCAGGTGCACATGCAGGTGCTGGCCATGGAGACGCCGCGCCAGTTGCAGGCGCTGCAGCAGGGCGAGATCGATGCCGGTCTGCTGCGGCCGCGCCGTCGTTACCCCGAGGGCGTCAAGGCGGTCATCGTGCATAGCGAGCCCTTCATGGTGGCGCTGGCCGAGAATCACCCGCTGGCACGCCATGAATCCATCAGCGTGGCCGATCTGCGCGGCCAGACCTTTATTGCGCCGCAGTTCATCAACGAAAGCGAAGGCTTTGCCGAGGTGCTGGCGCGGCTGGCCGAGACGGCCGGGTTTTCGGCTCGCGAGGCCTATCGCGTCAACGACTTCGTCACGGCGACCAGCCTGGCGGCTGCGGGCTATGGCATTGTGGTGCTGCCCGAGTCGAACCGCCTGCTCAATCAGCCGGGCGTGGCCTTCAGGCCGCTGCGTGACTTCAAGGAAAACGTGCACATGGCGCTGGCCTACCGCGAGCGCGAGAACTCGCCCGCGGTGCGCGCCTTTCTGGCCGTGGCCAGAAGCTGCGCAGCCTAGTTACGCGGCTGCGGGCAGGGCGGTGTTGCAGCGCAGGGTTTCGGGTGTTGAACTAGCTAAAATGATAGCTGCTATCGCTTGCTGATATTAGTTTCTGGATATGAATTGCATTGAATTCAATGCATGAAAAGCGCAGTAGGCTCTGTTATTGATAGCGCAAGCCCTGGCCTGCGCGCAGCCGTATAGCCTCTATAAGCGCAGCCGTGTTCCGCAGGCGAGAGCGGGCGCGTAAGCTCTGGTCCATGAAAATCTATCGTAGTGCCCTGCTGCGCTTCGCCGATGACGGCCAAGCGGTTTATGACTCCGACGCCTTGCTGGCGGTTGCTCCCGATGCCGCGGGCGTGCAGCGTGTGGTGGCTGCGGGCAGCTGGCAGGCGCTGGCCGACCAGTATCTTGAGCGCGAAGGCGTGCAAGTCATTCACCTGCCCGGCAAGCTGCTGGCACCGGGCTTTGTCGACCTGCACATCCACTATCCGCAGACCGATGTGATCGGCGCGCCTGCCCCGGGCCTGCTGCCCTGGCTGGAGAACTACACCTTCCCGCACGAGTCGCGTTTCCACGATCGCGAATATGCCGATGGCGTGGCCGATTTCTTCATGAACGAGCTGCTGCGCAACGGCGTGACCACGGCGCTGGCCTTTGCAACTTCGCATCCGGCATCGGTGGATGCCATCATGACGGCTGCGCAAAAGCGCAGCATGCGCATGATTGCCGGCAAGGTGCTGCAGGACCGCAACAGCCCCGACGGCGTGCGCGACGACACCGAGCAAGGCCTGATCGACACCGAAACCCTGATCCAGCGCTGGCATGGCGTGGACCGCCTGGGCTATGCGATCACGCCGCGCTTTGCGCCCACCAGCACCGAAGCGCAGCTGCGCGGTGCGGGCGAGCTGGCCGCCAGGTACGGCGATGTCTGGATCCAGTCCCATGTGGCCGAGAACCTCGACGAGGTTGCCTGGGTCAAGCAGCTGTTTCCCGAGTCACGCAGCTATCTGGCGGTCTACGACGACTTCGGCCTGATGCGCGAGCGCGCGGTCTATGCGCACAGCATCTGGCTCGATGAAACCGACCGCCAGCTCATGCACGACACGCGTTCGGCGGCGGCCGTCAGCCCGACCAGCAACCAGTTTCTGGCCAGCGGCTATTTCGACTACCTCAAGGCCGACCAGGCCGGCATGCTCTACGGCCTGGCCAGCGATGTGGGCGGCGGCATGAGCTTTTCGCCGTTTCGCACCATGCAGGCCGCCTATGTGGTGGGGCGCGAGAGCCATGCCAAGCAGGGGCAGAGCCTGTCGCCGCAAAACCTCTGGTGGCAGCACACGGCAGGCGCTGCGCGGGCGCTGGGCCTGCAGGGCGTGATCGGCAATCTGCAGCCTGGCTGCGAGGCCGATCTGGTCGTCATCAACCCCGGCTGCACGCCGCTGCTGGCGCGCAAGACGGCCCAGGCGCGCAATCTGGACGAGCTGCTGTTTGCCATGATCATCCTCGGAGATGACCGCCTGATTGAGCAAACCATTGTTTCTCAAGCAAAATAGCGGTCTTGCGCTTGATTTGTGAGCGCACAACGCTATGAAAAATCAAGCGATACAGGATTTCTAATGAGCATCAAGAGCGACAAATGGATCCGTCAGATGGCGGAGCAGCACGGCATGATCGAGCCTTTCGAGCCTGGCCAGGTGCGCCAGGTCGACGGCAAGAAGATCATCAGCTACGGCACATCGAGCTATGGCTACGACATCCGCTGCGCCCGCGAATTCAAGGTCTTCACGAATATCCACAGCACGGTGGTGGACCCCAAGAATTTTGACGAGAAGAGCTTTGTCGATTTCGAGGGTGACTATTGCATCATCCCGCCCAACAGCTTTGCACTGGCCCGCACGGTGGAGTACTTCCGCATCCCGCGCGACGTGCTGACCGTCTGCCTGGGCAAGAGCACTTATGCGCGCTGCGGCATCATCGTCAACGTGACGCCCTTCGAGCCCGAGTGGGAGGGCTATGTGACGCTGGAGTTCTCCAACACCACGCCGCTGCCGGCCAAGATCTATGCGGGCGAAGGCTGCGCCCAGGTGCTGTTCTTCCAGGGCGACGAGCAATGCGAAGTCAGTTACAAGGACCGCAACGGCAAGTACCAGGGCCAGCATGGCGTGACCCTGCCCAAGGCCTGAGGCCTGTTGCTCCGCCAAAAAAGCCCGCTGCGGATACAGCGGGCTTTTTGCTTTCCAGGGTGGCAGCTGGGCGAGATCAGGCGGCTGCCGCTTCGAGCGCCGGCCAGTCCAGATTGCAGTGCGCGCCCACGCTGGCATGGCGCTGCAGCGCCGCGTCCACCATCAGGCTGCACAGGGCCAGCTGGTTGCGCAGTGCAGGGTCGGCACCGCGCCATTGAGCGCGCCACAGCACCAGTTGCTTGGCCGCTGCAATCAGGCTGTGGTTGCTGCGCACGATGCCCACGTTGTGCAGCATGAGCTGCTGCAGCGACTGGCGCATCTCCTGCTGGCTTTCAGCGCTCAGGCTCTTGCCGGGCTTGCGCTGCCTGCCAGGAATGGCAGCAGGTTTGTGCAAGGGCTGCTCGGCCATGCGCAGCGCGGCAGACCTGCCCATGACCACGCACTCCAGCAGCGAGTTGCTGGCCAGACGGTTGGCGCCATGCAGGCCGGTGCGGGCCACCTCGCCAATTGCCCATAGACCGGCCACGGCAGTGCGGCCGTCCACATGGGCCTGCACGCCGCCGCAGGCATAGTGGGCACAGGGCGCAACAGGGATGGGCTGGGTGGCAATGTCTATGTCGTACGCAGCGCACAGTGCCATGACGCCGGGAAAATGCTCGCCCAGCCAGTCGCGGCTGCGGTGTGTGATGTCCAGCAGCACATGGGGCAGCTGGTGGGCACGCATCTCGCGGTCGATGGCGCGGGCCACGATGTCGCGTGGCGCCAGCTCGGCGCGCGGGTCGTGGCGCAGCATGAAGCGCTCGCCGGGCTGGCCGTGCCGGTCCGGCAGGCAAAGCAAGGCTCCTTCGCCGCGCAGCGCTTCCGAGACCAGGCCCACGGACCGGCCGCCCACCTGCAAGGCCGTGGGGTGGAACTGCATGAACTCCAGGTCGCGCACGACACAGCCCGCGCGCCAGGCCATGGCGATGCCGTCGCCGGTCGCGGTGGCCGGATTGGTGGTGCTGGGGTAGATCTGGCCCATGCCGCCCGTGGCCAGCACGGTATGGCTGGCCAGCATAGGCTGCTGCTGGCCATCGGCATTGCGCACGTTGGCACCCACGCAGCGCTGCTGCACGTCCAGCAGCAGTTCCATGGCGGTGCAATGCTGCAGCAAGGTGATGTGCTTCAGATGCCGGCAGGCCTGCAGCAGGGTCTGGTGCACGGCCTGCCCGGTGCGGTCGGCCGCATGCACAATGCGCCGAGCGCTGTGACCGCCTTCGCGCGTCAGGTGCAGGCGGCCGTCTGCATCGGTGCTGAAGGGCACACCCAGGGCCTGCAGCCAGGCGATAGCCTGGGGGCCTTGTTCCAGAATGCGGCGTACGGCGCCTTCGTCGCAGAGGCCTGCGCCGGCGATCAGCGTGTCCTGAACATGGGCTTCCAGGCTGTCGGCGGGATCCAGCACGGCGGCAACGCCGCCTTGGGCCCAGGCGCTGGCGCATTCGTCGGCACTGCTTTTACTGAGCACGGTGATGCGCAGTGTGTTGGGCAGGCTGAGCGCCAGCGTCAGGCCGGCCAGTCCAGAGCCGATGATGAGCACATCGCTGCAAGTCTGAGATTGGGGCATGGTGCTTGTCCTTTCTCAGGCCGGACCGAAGTTCTGGAACAGGGCCGCGTCGCGTTCCAGCTCGCCGCTGGCGCGTACCGGCTGGCGCTGGGCAGCGGCAAAATCCAGCATGCGCTGTATGGGCTTGCGGGCGGCCAGACCCAGCATCGCGTCAAGCTCGATGGCACCGCTGCCTTGCAGCAGTGTTCGCTCCACGCCCGGCAGGCTGTTCATGGCCATCCAGGGGCAGAAGGCGCAGCTTTTGCAGCTGCCACCCGTGCCAGCCGTCGGGGCAGCCAGAAAGTGCTTGCCCGGATAGCGCTGGCGCATGTCGTGAAGAATGCCTTGATCGGTGGCCACGATGAAGGTGTCGGTGGGCAGCTTGCCCACGGCGGCAATCAGCTGAGTGGTGGAGCCCACCACATCGGCCAGCGCAGTGACGGCGGCCGGCGATTCGGGGTGAACCAGAATCGCGGCCTCGGGGTGGGCATTGGCCAGGGCCTGCAGCTCGTCGGCCTTGAATTCGTCATGGACCACGCAACTGCCCTGCCACAGCAGCATGTCGGCACCGGTTTGTTGCTGGATGTGGCTGCCCAGATGGCGGTCGGGTGCCCAGAGGATTTTCTCGCCGCGCGCGTGCAGGGCGGCCACGATGTCCTGCCCAACCGAAGAGGTGACTACCCAGTCGGCCCGGGCTTTCACGGCAGCGCTGGTGTTGGCATAGACGACCACGGTGCGGTCGGGGTGGGCGTCGCAGAAGCGGCTGAACTCGTCGGCCGGGCAGCCCAGGTCCAGCGAGCAGGTGGCATCGCCGTCGGGCATGAGCACGGTCTTCTCGGGGCTGAGGATTTTTGCGGTCTCGCCCATGAAGCGCACGCCGGCCACGATCAAGGTCTTGGCGGGATGGTTGGCACCAAAGCGCGCCATCTCCAGCGAGTCGCCCACGCAGCCGCCGGTATCGCGTGCCAGATCCTGCAGCGCACCGTCGACATAGTAGTGGGCAACCATGACGGCATTGCGTTCCTTGAGAAGAGCCTTGATGCGCTGCGCCGTCTCGCGCTGCTGCTGGCGGTCCTGCTGCGGCAGCACCCTGGCCCAGGCCTGGCCGGTGCTGCACTGGCTGCTGCTGCACTGGCTGCTGCTGCCCGGTGCGGGCTGGTCGAATTCCACGGTTCTGATCGTCATCGTCTCCATCCTGAGTTGTGCTGTTAAATATTTATACTCAATCTGAGTATTATTAAAACCGCTTTTTTTGAATTTGTCACCATGGAGACAAATTAGCTTGAATGGCGTCGCTTTTCAGTGCCGTCAGTGCTCGGGAAGGCAATCCAGAGAACGGATGGATCGCTTATTCATCAATGACTTGATGCTTCTGAAAAATGAGCAAATGGAGGATGTTCAGGCGGGCTGCCTGAGCAGGTGCTGGCGCAGGGCCAGGCGAGTGGCGGCCAGATCCCAGCCGCCCCAGCCGCAGGATTTGAAGAGTACAGGCTTCGTGGAGCGCGACCAGTCCTGATGCACCACGGCGGCCAGCGTGGGCAGGGGGGCGACCTCGATGCCGGCCTGCAGCAGGTCGCCGGCCTCGTGCGCAGCATCGGCGGTGTCAACGACGATCTGGCCCTGGTGCAGAAAGCGCCGGCACAACTCGGGATCCAGTTCCACCATTTGCGGCGTGAAGGCGCCGACAGCGCAGACAAAGGCATCGGGTCTTGCCGCCTCATGCAGCACCACGGCCTGCGCGGGCGTGCAGGTCACGATCAGCGGGCAGTGCCGGGCGGCTTCCTCCAGGTCGTCGGTGATGCGCGCATGCAGACCCAGGTCGCGGGCCTCGTCTGCAAGCCGCTGCGCGCTGCTGGCACTGCGCGAGTGAATCCAGACCTCCTGCGTGCCAAGGCCCTGAGCAAAAGCCTGCATATGGGAGCTGCCCTGCACGCCGGCGCCGACGATGAGCAGGGCGCCTTGAGGCCTGGGGGCCAGGCGGCGCGCTGCCAGCAGCGATACGGCTGCGGTGCGTCTGGCCGTGACGGTGGGGCCGTCCAGAATCAGTTGACGCACTCCGGTCGCTGCATCAAAAACCACGATATCGCCCTGAATGGTAGGCCTGCCCATCCGGGCATTGCCTGGCGTGAAACTGATGAGCTTGGTCATGACTACCTGGCCATCGGTGGCCGGCATGCAGAACAGGCAATTGCCCGCAGCCGTCGGCATGACGATGCGTGGCGGAACCGAGACACTGCAACTGTTTTGCAGCTGGCGCAAAAGTGCTTCGATCTCATCGGCCAGGGCGGACCATGGCAGCAGTGCGGCAGTGGCGCGGGCGTCCAGAGACGCTGTCGAGGGCTGGGTCTGGGCATTCATGGGCAGTCTTATGGGGGCAGCGGACAAGCCTCCGAGCTTACAGAATTGCAAGCCCGGCCCGGTGTTGACCGACAGAATGTCGCAGCACGGACGCTTCTGGCGAAGGCTGCCAGCGCGCACAATAGCCACTGTCTTATTCATCGATTTTGTCGTACACATGTTTGGCTTTTCTCCCCGCTCCGGGCAACGCAAGGACCCTACCTGGACACAAGCGCCTTCCAGCCGTGGTCATGTCGAGCCTGTCTGGCGGGATGGCGGCTCGGCTGCAAGCTATGAGCCGACCCAGCAGCAGGCGGCAGCACCGCGCAAATCCTCTTCGGCCAAGCTCTGGACATCGGCCGTCCTGGCGGTGGTGGGCCTGCTGGCAGTGGCCTTTCTGTTTCTGAGCATGGTCGATGTGGTGGAGGAACAGGTAGCCCGCAACCAGCCTCAGTCCACGCCGGGCGTGACCCTGATCCCTACGCCTGCCGGCCGCTGAACACCAAGCCAAACGTCAACAATGCTGCGCTGCAGCTTGACTGAGGTGGCAAAAGCACAGCTTGATACCTGCATTCGGAGCCACAGCCCTTAATATCGCCACCCGGCGCAGGCCGCGTGCAACACAGCTAAGGAGTAAGCACCATGAGATGGGAAGGTAACCGCGAGTCGGACAACGTCGAGGATCGCCGCGGAGACGGTGGTGGTGGTGGCGGTGGTTTTCCCATTGGTGGCCGCAGCATCGGCATCGGCACCGTGGTGCTGGCGCTGATTGGCTGGGGCGTGTTCGGCATCAACCCACTGACCACGATTGGCGTTCTCTCCGGTGGTGGCTCGCCCCAGGTGCAGCAGGCTCCAGCGCATCGCCCGGCTGGCGATGACCAGGGGGCCAAGTTTGTCTCCACGGTGCTGGCTTCAACCGAGGATGTCTGGACCCAGATCTTCCGTGAAGGCGGTGCCCAGTATCAGAACCCCAAGCTGGTGCTGTTCACCGGCGTGACGCGCACGGCCTGCGGCACGGGGCAGTCGGCCATGGGGCCGTTTTACTGCCCGGGTGACTACAAGGTCTATCTGGACATGGACTTCTTCAACACCATGAGCCGTCAGCTTGGTGCTCCCGGTGAGTTTGCGCGCGCTTATGTGGTTGCCCACGAGGTCGGCCATCATGTGCAGAACCTGCTCGGCATCTCGGGCAAGGTGGACAGCATGCGTGGCCGTGTCAGCGAACGCGAGCAAAATGCCATGTCCGTGCGCCTGGAGCTGCAGGCCGACTGCCTGGCCGGCATCTGGGCCAACAAGTCGCAGCAGGCCAAGAGCTGGCTGGAGCAGGGCGATATCGAGTCGGCGATGAATGCCGCACAGCAGATCGGCGACGACAAGCTGCAGCGCGAAGCCACGGGCACGGTGCGTCCCGACAGCTTTACCCATGGCTCCAGCGCCCAGCGTGTGCGCTGGTTCACCCAGGGCTACAAGATCGGCAGCGTCAAGGCCTGCGATACCTTCGCAGCTCAGTCGCTTTGAGCCACAAGCTGGTCTGAACCAGGCGTGTGCACTGTCACACGCCTTTGTTTTTGGGGCGGCAGAATGTGAAAATCCGGGTTATCCCGATAGATTGCACGGGATATTGGCAAGGCTTTTTACGCGTGAAAACAGAGGGGGCGAAGGCTTTTCATCTGCAGAAAATCACAAAGCCAACGCGAAAAACCCACTCGGTGCGACAATAACGCCCTCAATGACAAGCTCTTTCTCCAATCTTCACTTGGCTGAGCCCCTGGCACGCGCAGTGGCCGACATGGGCTATGAGTCCATGACTCCGATTCAGGCGCAGGCCATTCCGGTGGTATTGACCGGCAAGGACGTCATGGGCGCAGCCCAGACCGGCACAGGCAAGACGGCGGCTTTCTCCCTGCCCCTGCTGCAGCGCCTGATGCGCCATGAAAACGCTTCGGCATCGCCTGCCCGCCATCCGGTGCGTGCCCTGGTGCTGCTGCCCACGCGTGAACTGGCCGACCAGGTGGCACAACAGATTGCCCTGTACGCCAAGCACACCAAGCTGCGCAGCACCGTGGTGTTTGGTGGCATGGATATGAAGCCCCAGACCATCGAGCTGAAAAAAGGCGTCGAGGTGCTGGTGGCCACGCCCGGTCGTCTGCTGGACCACATCGAGGCCAAGAATGTGGTGCTCAATCAGGTGGAGTATGTGGTGCTGGACGAGGCCGACCGCATGCTGGATATCGGCTTTCTGCCCGATTTGCAGCGTATCCTCTCCTATCTGCCCAAGAGCCGCACCACGCTGCTGTTCTCGGCCACGTTCTCGCCCGAGATCAAGCGTCTGGCCGGCAGTTATCTGCAGGATCCGGTGACCATCGAGGTGGCTCGTCCCAACGAGACTGCGTCCACCGTGGAGCAGCGCTTCTACAAGGTCACGGATGACGACAAGCGTTACGCGATTCGTTCCGTGCTCAAGGAGCGCGACATTCGCCAGGCCTTCATCTTCTCCAACAGCAAGCTGGGTTGTGCGCGTCTGACGCGTGCCCTGGAGCGTGACGGTCTGCGTGCCGCCGCACTGCATGGAGACAAGAGTCAGGACGAGCGCCTGAAGGCGCTGGAAGCCTTCAAAGCCGGCGAGGTGGATCTGCTGGTCTGTACCGATGTGGCCGCGCGAGGTCTGGACATCAAGGATGTGCCCGCAGTCTTCAACTACGACGTGCCTTTCAATGCGGAAGACTATGTGCACCGCATCGGCCGTACCGGCCGAGCCGGCGCATCGGGCCTGGCCGTGACTCTGGTGACCGATCATGACAGCCGCAATGTGGCCGACATCGAAAAGCTCACCAAGAAGAAGATCGAAGTCGAACCTGCGCCCATGCTGGATTTCCGTCCGGCACGCCGCAGCCGCAGCGACGAGGAATATCGTCCACGTCGCGAGCGTGAATTCGATGCAGCATCGCGTGGCGGTCATGCGCATCGTCCATCGCGCATGGCCCAGCGTCCTGTCAATCTGGATCCGTTCTTTGACAAGCCTTATGAGGCCAGCAGCGCCAGCGAGACCGCATCCTGGGACAGCAAGCATGCAGCCCCGGTCAAGAGCGCAAGCATCAAGCCCAAGCGCAAGATTGCCGCTTTGTTCAAGGCTCCCGTCGTGGCTTCCTGAACACTGGGTCATCGCGCCAAAAGAAACGCCTGCGGATGCAGGCGTTTCTTTTTGAAGCTTCAGCCCTTGCTGCCAGGCACCTGAGCCTGCGGACACTGCAGCTGTATCAGCTCTCGTTCGTCCATGCGCTCCCCGATTCTCATCATGCTGAGGCAGCTGCCCCAGACGCAACCGGTGTCCATGGCCATCAGATCGGGCCGGTTGACATGGCCCAGCGTGGACCAGTGCCCAACAGCCATGGGTGTATCGGCAGTGAGCCGGCCCGGCACATCGAACCAGGGCATCAGTCCTTCGGGTGCGTGATCGGCGGATTCCGCGCTCTCAAAATCCATGACGCCGTCGGCACTGCAAAAACGCAGACGGGTAAAGGCGTTGACGATGCAGCGCAGTCTGTCATCGCCTTGCAGGTCGGCGGACCAGCGATCGGGCTGGTTGCCGTACATATTCTGCAAAAAACGCGCATGGTCGGCATGCTGAAGCACGGCCTGAACTTCGGTGCTCAAGGTCACGGCATCCTGCACACTCCATTGAGGAAGCACGCCGGCATGCACCATGAGAAGGTTCTCACCCAGCGCATTGGTGTGCAGGCGAGCCAGAGGCTGCTGGCGCAGCCAGTGCAACAGGTCATCGCAATCGGGTGTGCTCAGAACCTGGGCCAGAGTGTCGCGCTTGCTTTGACGGCGAAGGCCCCGGGCTGCGGCCAGCAGGTGCAGGTCGTGATTGCCGAGCAGAGGGCGAATGGCATCGCCGCCCTGCATGCAGCGGCGCAATACCTCGGCGGATTTGGGGCCGCGATTGACAAGGTCGCCGAGCACGTAAAGTGTGTCCCGACTTGCGGAAAAATCCACGATTTGCAATAAACGCTCGAAAGCGTCATCGCAGCCCTGGATGTCCCCGATACAGTAAAGTGCCATGGTCTTCTTTCTGATGGACGAGTCAGGGATTTTCTGCTGTTTGCATTGCTGACACTGCTTAACGGGGTGTTTGTAATGTCGAAACTGGCATTGGCCTTCCGGTTGCAGGGCAGGATTGCCGGCTTTGGCAAAGCTCGTGAGCAAGGACGCCCAAGCTGAGCTGGAGTTGCTTGAGAGTCCACGCAGTTTCTGTCTTTCGTGCAGCTTGGAATTACCTCCATCGGACGCTCAGCGGTATTGGGGTGGGGCTGCGATCAGCGATGGATTGGCCGTTTGGCTGATATCTCCGGGAATATTGGAAAGGACAGCAACCATTTCGGCAACGACTATCGTCGTAACTGCTATTACATTTATAACGATTATCTTTGGAGAGCTGGCTCAAAAGCGTATCGGGCAGCCCTATTCAGCGCTGGTTTCGGCATGGCAAGGCGCTCCATGGCCTGGGTTGCATCTATCGCAAAGTCCTTTGTGCGTTTGTTGTCATTTTCAATGCATGTCATATTGACTTTGCTGCGGATTAGTGAGTTCACCTGTGCAGCAATGGCTGAGGAAGAAATCGCAGCTGGTTTGGAGCAGGGGCGTCAGCCAGGTTTGATGGAGGTGCATGAGCATCAGGCGGCGTAAGCGTATTTCATTTAGACGATATTTATCTGACGTATTCAATGTTATTTACGCCGATATGTATTGCCTGAATGGCGAAATGGCGATGCATCAGGTTCTGCAGACCTGTGCCTGGCTGTTGCCCGGATGGAGAGCTGGGAAGACATTCCTGGTTACTGCATGCCGCAGCTCGCTGGACGAGATGCAAGGCATCATCGGCGTGCCCAATGGGCCGGCGCTCGCTGAGAAATCACAAGACCTGCAGGGAGAGCAGGCGCTGGCTTTGAAATTATTGCCTGAGACTTGGTGCGAGCCGAGGCGGCTGGATCAACTGCGTGCCAATGCAGGGAGCGGGGTGTTTTTCGTCGACGAATATGGGGCGGAGCAGGGCATCACGACACCGCATGGTTGGCTCTAAGTCAGTGCCAGAGAGCTTTGCTTCTTGGAGGAGGCAGAGGCCTGGGCAACTCGCAGAGAAGACGGATTCTGACTGCTCAAGGGCCTGATGCCTATTCAGAATTGAAGGCCAGGCTGACTATTTGAGTATTGCCAGGCGAAGGCCGGGGGCACCATAACACGCCGGCCGGTTTATTCCTTGCCAAAGCAGCCATTTGCCCGTTCCGGACGTGAAGGTCTTGTGTGGTGGCTGGATATTTGAGCTGATCGATTTGGACGAAAGCGTATCGACGGGATATTGGCAGCTCCTGAGACTGAATAGCTATTTATTAACACGTGGTTGCATTTTATAGATATTCTGAATTGTGGTTTTTGCTTACTAGGAAAATCATGAATTTGAAATTCCGGCATTTATAATGAGTTCACTTTAATCAACCAAGAAGCGCAAATCATGAGCACTTACAAGGAACTCCTGAAGCAGAGAGAAGAGCTGGAACAGCAAATCAACGAAGCCCGTTCGCGTGAACTGGCTGAAGCTGTGAGCAAGGTTCGCGGCCTGATTGCCGAGTACGGCTTGACTGCTGAAGATGTTTTCCCTCCCGCTCGCGCGCGCTCTTCCGCCAATGCGGGCGCCAAGGTGGCCCCCAAGTATCGTGATCCTGCTACGGGTCAGACTTGGACCGGTCGTGGCAAGCCGCCAAAGTGGATTGCAGACCAGGATCGCGAAAAGTTCGCTATTTGATCTGCTTTTGCGCACGTTGAAAGAGCCCGCCTTGGCGGGCTTTTTTCATGGCTGCAAGGTTTGCGGCAGCGCAAACAAGAGTTCTCTTCAATGCTGGCGACTACGCGGCACAATAAGAGTCCATGAACAAGCAGGTGTTGATTGCGGGTGGCGGTATTGGCGGTCTGGCAGCTGCCATTGCGGCGGTGCGGGCTGACTGGGATGTGCGCCTGTTCGAGCGTGCAGCGCAGTTTTCCGAAGTCGGAGCCGGTATTCAGCTGGGGCCCAATGTGGTGCGCTGTCTTCAGGCATGGGGGCTGCAGCGGTCGTTGCAGCAGGTCGTGGCCTGCCCTTTGTCCTTGCGAGCCTGCAGTGCCGTGACGGGGCAAGAGCTGGGGCGATTGCCCCTGGGCGCAGATATGGTGCAGCGCTATGGAGCCAACTACCTGACCATTCATCGCGCCGACCTGCACCAGATTCTGCTGGAGGCCTTGAAGGCTCTGCCAGAGGCTCACCTCAACCTCGACCAGTTCGTCAGCAGCTATAGCCAGCAGGACGGCGTGGTCACCATTCGCACCAGTACCGGCAAGCTCATCGAGGGCGACGCCCTGATCGGCGCTGATGGCGTGCGCAGTGCCGTGCGCGCACAGATGCTGGGTGATGGCCCGCCGCGTGTGACCGGGCACCTGGCCTACCGTGCCCTGGTGCATCAGGCCAATCTGCCCAAGCGCTTGCGCACCAGCGAGGTCACGGCCTGGCTGGGTCCGCAGCTGCACGCCATTCAGTACCCCGTGCGCCGCGGCGAGCTGCAGAATCTGGTGGTCATTGTGCAGGGGCCGGCCCCCGAGGATCTGGACAACTGGGATCACTCGGCCAATCTGCCCGATTTGCTGCAGCATCTTCAGGGCGCATGCGCTTACCTGCAGGATCTGGTTCAACATGTTCCCGATGTGGGTGGTGAATGGCGTTTGTGGCCGGTGGCCGACCGGCTGCCGGTGTCGTCAGAGGCCCAGATGGCGCAGGGCCTTGTAGCCCTGCTGGGCGATGCGGCCCATCCCATGCGTCCCTATCTGGCACAGGGTGCGGGCATGGCCATCGAGGATGCAGCCGAGTTGCAGAGTGCTCTGTCCATGCATGATCTGGATGTCAGTCTGCGGCTGCGCCGCTATGCGCTGAATCGCTGGCAGCGCAATGCCAGGGTGCAGGAACGCTCGCTGCGCAATGGCCGGATCTTCCATGCGACAGGGCCTGTTCGCTGGGGGCGCGATCTGTCGCTGCGCGCCTTGGGCGGGCGCATCATGGATGTGCCCTGGCTCTATGAGGGCGCGCTCTAGCAACCGGTTGCCATAGCCGGAATGGTTTTCGCGCAGCTGCCTGCCTGGCAGATAGACTGCCTCAGTTGCTGGCCTTGTGCAGCAATGGCGAAGGCTTGATGAGCTGGTAAGCCAGCACGCCGCTGCCCAGCATGGCGGCAATCATCAGCATCACGGCCTGATAGATGTCGGCATTCTGGCGTTCCGCAACGCCTGCGACCAAGCCCGACAGCCACTGCATGAGCGCGGCTCCTAGAAACATGGCCATGGTGAAGATGGACAGTGCGCGTCCCGTCGTGGCCGGTGGGTAGGAGGAGCGCACATCGGCATAGATCAGCGTGCCGTAGCCCGAAAGCACACTCATGACCAGCAGCAGCAGCACGCTGCCTACGGATTGGTGGAGCAGGGCCAGCGCTACAAAAACGGTTGCCATGAGCAGCGCAAAGCGTGCAATGCGCTGGCGACGCCTGGCCGGACCGGGGTCCAGCCGGCCGAACATGGAAGGCACAAACAGCGAAATGACGGAGCAGGCCAGGGCCACATTGCCGGTCGTGACCAATGAAAACTGGTAGCGATCCATCAGCATGGGACTGAGCCAGAGGCCGCGCACGGTGAGAAACGAGGCGTAGCTGACCATGCCCAGCAGCACAATGCCCCAGGTATGGGGCAGCAGCAGCAGGCTGCCAAAACCTTGCAGCGCCTGCATGAAGCCGGGCTTGGGCTGGGCATCGCCGGGAAGCTCGGGCTCGTGCACCTTGAAGAAAATCAGCAGCCAGGACAGCGCACTCAGCACCGCCAGCAGCGCAAAGCCGGCACGCCAGCCCATGTGCTGCACCAGCCAGGCCATGGGTGTGCCGGTAAACAGCAGGCCCAGCCCGCCCAGGCCAAGGCCTATGCCCGAGAGGTAGGCAAATTTATCGGCCGGAAAGTGGCGCGCGATAAACATGGTGCTGGCCAGAAAGGCGGGCGAGCAGCCCACGCCGATCAGCAGCTGACCCAGCATCAGCCAGGAATAGCTGGGTGCGAGTGCGGACAGCGCGGCGCCCGCAATCGACAGCGGAAAGGCCAGCAGCACGGTGCGGCGCAGGCCGTAGATATCCATGCCTATGCCCATGAGCAGCTGGGCCACGCCGAAGGACAGTGCAAACAGCCCGGCAAACGAGCCCAGCGACTGCGCGGACAGGCCGAAGTCCGTGCGCAGACCGTCGGCGATGATGGAGGTGACGGTTCTGAAGGCCTGGCTCAATGCAAAGCCCGTGAGCAGGCAGACCAGCATGGCCCAGGCGGAAGAGTCGGGTTTGGGGCTGGCGCTCGGCGCAGCCTCGGCGGCGCTGTGATCGGAAGACATGGGCAGTTTGTTGCGATGTTAGGTTTTGCACGGAGCCTAAAGAATTCAGGCTGCCCGCGCTGTCACGAAAGAGCAGCAGGGGCAGCCTGAATGGCGATGGCCTTGATGACCGGCCTACAGCTCGGTGCGCAGGCTCCAGATCTCGGGGAACAGCACCACGTCCAGCATCTTCTTGAGATAGCTCACGCCGCCGGTGCCGCCCGTGCCGCGCTTGAAGCCGATGACACGCTCCACCGTGGTCAGGTGGCGGAAGCGCCAGAGACGGAAGGCATCTTCGATATCGGCCAGCTTTTCTCCCAGCTGGTACAGATCCCAATACTTGTGCGGATCGCGGTAGACGGTGATCCAGGCCTGCTTCACGCCCTCGCTGGCCTCATAGGGCTGGGTCCAGTCGCGCTGCAGGCGGTCGGCAGGCACGGCGATGCCTTCGCGGGCCAGCAACTGCAGGGCCACGTCGTACAGCGATGGCGATTCGTAGGCGGCCTGCACCTGGGCCAGCAGATCGCTGCGGTGGGCGTGGGGCTGGAGCATGGCCGCGTTCTTGTTGCCCAGCGCGAACTCGATGCAGCGGTACTGGTAGCTCTGGAAGCCGCTGGAGTTGGCCAGATAGGGGCGCATGGCCGAGTACTCAGGCGGTGTCATGGTGGACAGCACGGTCCAGGCGCTGACCAGTTGCTCCATGATGCGCGAGACGCGCGCCAGCATCTTGAAGGCATCGGGCTTGGTCTCGCCCGATGCATTGGCAATGGCTGCCGTAGCCGCGCGCACCTCGTGCAGCATCAGCTTCATCCACAGCTCGCTGGTCTGGTGCTGCACGATGAACAGCATCTCGTCATGGGCGGGCGACAGCGGATGCTGGGCCGTGAGAATCTGGTCCAGATGCAGATAGTCGCCATAGCTCATGTCACGGCTGAAGTCGAGCTGGGCTTTCTCGTCGCGGACGATGGCTGCGCCGCCATGCAGGGGGCAACCGGAGGATTCATTCGTCATGGTCAAATCATCTTTGATAGGTCAGTGCGCGCAGCGTAACCGAATCCGGGCACACAAAGCCTGCAAGAACGTGGATGCAAGCTGCCATAGCTTTGCGTAAAGTCGGGCCAGTCATAGACCGATGACAGAAAACGCACTCAGCCGAGATTCACGCCATGCCCAGTCCTCTGCCTTCCACCGCCGCTGCAAATTCGCAAACAGATGAGCGCATGATCCAGTGCTGCCGCTGGCTGGAGAGCGAAGAGCCCATGCCCGCGCTGGAGGTGCTGGCTCAGCGCCTCGGGCTCAGTCCCTGGCAGTTGCACCGCAACTTCAAGCGCGCCACGGGGCTTACGCCCAAGGCCTATGCCAAGGCCCATCGCGGCAGGCATGTGCGTGCCGCGCTGGCGCAGGAGGCCAGCGAGTCGGTCACCGATGCGGCCTATCTGAGCGGCTATGAAGCCAGCAGCAGCTTCTACAAGGATGCACCGGCCATGCTGGGCATGGCGCCGCAGTCCTATCGCAGGCGCGGCCAGGACCAGCGTATCCGCTTTGCCCTGGCCGAATGCTCGCTGGGCAGCCTGCTGGTGGCCAGCACCGACAAGGGCGTGTGCTGCGTGCTGCTGGGCGATGATCCCCATGCGCTGGTGGACGATCTGCAGCAGCGTTTTGCGGCGGCGCAACTGATCGGGGCCGACGCCCAGTATGAGCAGACCGTGGCCCAGGTGGTGGCCCTGATGGAGCAGCCCCGCCTGGGGCTGGCCCTGCCGCTGGATATTCAGGGCACGGCGTTTCAGCAGCGCGTGTGGCAGGCGCTGCAGAGCATTCCGGCCGGGCAGACCGTGAGCTACAGCGAACTGGCCCGGCAGCTGGGCCAGCCCAGCGCCACGCGGGCCGTGGCCAGCGCGGTGGCGGCCAACCCGATTGCAGTGGCCGTGCCCTGTCATCGTGTGCTGCGCAACGACGGCAGCATCTCGGGCTATCGCTGGGGTGTGGAGCGCAAGCGTGCGCTGCTGCTGCGCGAGGCCCAGCAGGCCCGACTCAAGCTCTCTTAAAGAGAGCTGCTATCGCATGATCCTCAATGAATTTGAATTGATTTCTATCCGAAATCATTGGTTGATGAGCGATAGCAGCTATGAATTTAATGAATGAAGCACAGGCACGCTACGGCGCAGCCCCCTGTGATAGAAAACCGCATGCTGCTTGAAGTCTCCATTGCCCTGCCCGCGCGTTACCGCTTTGACGAATTCGTGCATTTCCATGATCGCGACGAGCAGCAACTGGCCGAGCGGGTCGATGCCGCTGCGCGCAGCCTGCACAAGGCCATCATGTGGAAGCGCAGCCCCGCCTTGCTGCAGCTGCAATGGCAGAGCGGACAGGTACAGGCCAGCTTGCATGCAGCGCACACAGAGCCGGCAGAGGCAGACCGGGCCGCGCTGCAGGCCATGGTGAAACGCATGCTGGGGCTGATCTATGCGCCAGACCAGCTGGAGCTGGCGCATGGCGACCACCGCGAGCTGGGCGCGCTGCTGTCGCGCCAGGCCGGCCTGCATGTACCCGGCTCGCCCACGCCCTTCGAGGCGCTGACCTGGGCCATCACCGGCCAGCAGATCACGGTGGCCGTGGCCGTTTCGCTGCGGCGCAAGCTGATCGCGCTGGCGGGCGAGCCGCTGGCGCAAGACGGGGACATGCCGGCCCTGCACGCTTATCCCGATGCACAGCGTGTGGCAGCCTTGGGGCTGGACGCGCTGCGCGGCGCGGGCTTTTCCCAGGCCAAGGCCCAGACCCTGCTGGCCGTGGCCCAGGCCGTTGCCGAGGGGCAGCTGCCGCTGGACGACTGGGCTGCCAGCAGTGCCGCCGGGCGCTGGAGCGAGGAGGATGTGGCCGCTGCCTCGGCACAATTGCTGGCGGTCAAGGGCATAGGGCCGTGGACGGTGAACTACACCTTGCTGCGCGGCTATGGCTGGCCCGACGGCAGTCTGCACGGCGATGTGGCGGTGCGCCGGGCCATCGGCCTGCTTACCGGCAGCGACAAGCCCGACGCGCGTGCCGCCAGCGACTGGCTGGAACAGTTCAAGCCCTGGCGCGCGCTGGTGGCCGCGCACCTCTGGGCCTCGCTGGCCGACAGCGCCTATTGAGAGGCGGCAGGCGGCAGCGCTTCAGAGCGGCGGCGACAGCACCAGCAGCAGCAGGCGTGCGGGCTGGCCCGAGGCATTGGCCAGGCGGTGCTCGCTGTCCACCACCAGCGTGGCCGTGTCGCCCGCATGCAGCAGCACCTGCTCCTGGGCGGTGAAGACTTCGATGCTGCCTTCCAGCACATGAAAGACCTCGCGCGTGCCTGCGCGATGGGCCGCGAAATGGCTGGAGACCGCATGCGGCGGAAAGCGGTAATGCACGAGGTTCACACCCGCGCTGGGGCTGGCCAGGGCCAGGCGCTCCACGCCGCTGGCCTCGTCGACAAAGCGCAGGTTCTCGCCGGCGCGCGTGATCTGCGCGCTGGGTGCGCTTTGCACCAGCTCGCCCAGCTCGCAGCCCAGACCCTGTGCAATCGCCATGGCATTGCGCAGGCTGGTGGCCAGCAGGCCGCGTTCCACGCGCGACAGCGCACCCGGTGAGACGCCGCTGGCCTGGGCCAGCTGATCCAGTGTGATGCCCAGCTGGGCGCGGCGCGCGCGGACGGCGGCGCCGAAAAGCGCATCCTGCTCCGATGCCTGCGATGCGGTGGTGGAGTTCAAGTCTGGCTCCTTGTCATGGCGTCTGTTCTTGTGTTGAAAATTTTCCTATGAGAAAATAATTTTGCGTATAGGAAATTATTTTTCGAGGATGAATGCAATGTACATGTTTATCAGTGCCTTGCCCGTGGCCACCGTCATCGCCGTCCTGCTGGCGGGCTGGCGCTCGCTGCATGCCGCAGCGCTGGGCGTGGCGGTGGCGCTGCTGGTGATTGCCGCAGCCTTTGCGCAGCCCGCTTCAGCATGGCTGGCCGCGGGCATGCACTGGGCGCCGGTGCTGCTGGAAGTGCTGCTGATCGTGGCAGGCGGGCTGCTGCTGTCCGAGGTGCTGCGCGCGTCGGGAGCGCAGAAGGCCCTGGCCGACTGGCTGCTGGCCAGGGCCGGCAGCGGCACGGGCGCCGTGCTGCTGGTGGTGCATGGCATCACGCCGTTTGCCGAGTCGGTCACCGGCTTCGGCGTGGGCGTGACCATAGGCATACCGCTGCTCGCGCACTTCGGCTTGCCGCCGCGCAAGGTGGTGCTCATCGGCCTGCTGGGCCTGTGCGCCGTGCCCTGGGGCTCCATGGGGCCGGGGACGCTGGTGGCAGCCACCATGGCGGGTCTGCCGTTCAAGGAGCTGGGTCAGGCTTCGGCCCTGGTCAGCGTGATTCCGTTTGTCATCACCGGCATGGCGGCGGCGGCTCTGGCGAGTGTGCCGGGCCGTCGCTGGCCGGCTCTGCTGCAGGGCCTGCTGTCGGGTCTGTTGCTGACTGCGGCCGTGGCTCTGATGAATACCCTGGCAGGCACGGCGCCAGCGGGGGCACTCGGTGCCTTGCTGGTGGTGGGCTGGCATCTGCTGCGCCTGCGCGTGTCGCAAGTGGACGCGGACAAGCCGCCCCTGAGCGCACCGGGGCGGCGTGCGCTGGCGGCCTATGCGCTGCTGCTGGGAGGCGTGCTGGCGGCGGCAGCGCTGCTGCGCACCCTGGATCTGCCCGCTGCCTGGCATGGGCTGGCTTCGCCGGGACTGTGGCTGCTGGTGGCTGCGGTTTTTTTCACGCGAGGCCGGCCGGCGCGCCCATCGCTGGCAAAGGTCTGGCGCTCCTGGCTGCAGGTGGCACCGGTCACGGCGCTGTTCATTGTGCTGGGCGTGCTGATGGCGGTTTCGGGCATGGCCGCGCAGCTGGCGCAGGCGCTGGCCCGCAGCGGGTCGCTGTATCTGCTGGCTGCACCCTTTGTGGGAGCGCTGGGTGGCTTTGTGACCGGCTCCAACACCGGGGCGAATGCCATGTTCGCGGCCACGCAGGCCGAGATCGCCCAGGCGCTGGGCGCGCCGCTGCTGTCATTCATGGCGGTGCACAACGTCAGTGCTTCGCTGCTGCTCATGGCTTCGCCCGGCAAGGTGGAGATGGCCGTGCAACTGCTGGCGCAGGGGGCTGACCAGCGGCGCTGGGTGCAGCGAAGCGTGCTGGTGCTGGACCTGGCCGCCGTGGCGCTGATGGGCGTGCTCAATTGGAGCTGGGCACGGGCCTGACCGGATGCCGGCCGGCCCGCGCCCGGTGCCTGCCTCAGGTCACGGCGTGCACGGTATTGAACTCGGGCCGTTGCCATTCGCCCGATTCCAGCACCTGGCGCAGATGCTCGACGGCATTCCAGACATCGGCAAAGCCCACATACAGCGGCGTGAAACCGAAACGCAGAATGTCCTTGTGCCTGCCCGTGCCGCCGTCGCCCTTGCGGAAGTCGCCGATCACGCCGCGTGCAATCAGCGCCTGGACAATGGCGTAGGCGCCGCTGTCCTGGCCATTCACGCCCAGGCCTTCTTCCCGGGTCAGGCAGACCTGGGAGCCGCGTGCCGCATGCTCGCGCGGTGTCGCCAGACCCAGGCCGTGGCCCTGGCAGCGCTCTTCCACGAGCTGGATGAACAGATCGGTCAGCGCCAGCGATTTCTTGCGCAGCGCGGCCATGCCGCCGAAAGCCTCGGCTTCGGTGTAGATGTCGATACCGCACTGCAGCACGCTCATGCTGATCATGGGCTGGGTGCCGCAGAGATAGCGCTGTATGCCCTGGGCGGGGTGGTAGTCGGGCACGAACTTGAAGGGCTCGGCGTGGCCGAACCAGCCCGACAGCGGTTGCCAGAAACGGTTGATCAGACGCGGATGCGCCCAGACAAAGGCCGGCGCGCCGGGGCCGCCGTTGAGGTATTTGTAGCTGCAGCCCACGGCGAAGTCGGCATCGGCGCCCTTTAGGTTCACGGGCACGGCACCTGCGCTGTGGCACAGATCCCAGACGCAGAGAATGCCTTTGGCATGGGCGGCGGCCGTGACGGCTGCCATATCGTGCATGGCACCCGTGCGGTAGTTGACATGGGTGAGCATGGAGATCGCCACATCGGTCTGCAGCGCGCCGGCGATTTCCTCGGGCTCGAGCAGCACCAGCTCCAGGCCATATTCCTGGCAGACGGACTGGGCGATATAGAGATCGGTGGGGAAGTTGCTGCGCTCGCTGATCAGCTTTTTGCGGCCGGGCGCATCTTCGCGGGCGATGCGCGCGGCAGCGCTCAGCACCTTGTAGAGATTGATGGAGGTGGTGTCGGTGAACACCAGCTCGCCCTGGCCCACGCCGAGCCAGGGTGCGAACTGGTTGCCCAGGCGCTCGGGCAGCGTGATCCAGCCCGCCTTGTTCCAGGAGGTGATGAGGTCCTGGCCCCATTCCTGCGTCACCACTTCGGTCGCGCGCGCGGCGGCGGCCTTGGGCTGGGCGCCCAGGGAATTGCCGTCCAGGTAGATCATGCCCTGGGGCAGGGCAAAGCGTTCGCGCAGCGCGCGCAGCGGGTCCTGGGCGTCCAGAGCCTGGCAATCTTGCAAAGTGGTCATTGTCTTCCTTCTCTCATTTTGATAGCTACTGACGATGATTGTGTCTACGCCAGAGCCGGTTCTGATTCAAATATGGCTGGACTCGAATTCGCCCATTGTGTCCGAGACCGGGGCGGCCCCGCTGCCTCGCACCAAGCGCATCAGAGCAGGCTGCGCAACACGGCACGCACCGGCGAGGCATCGGCTTCGATGAGCTTGAGCGGCAGAGCGATCAACTCATAGTCACCCTCGCTAACCTCGTCGAGCACCAGGTTCTCCAGCACGCGCAGGCCGCGCTGGCGGATCACCATATGGCTGTCCAGGCTCTTGCTGCTGGCGGGGTCTATGCTGGCAGTGTCTATGCCGATCAGCTTGACGCCGAGGTCGGCCAGCTTTCGCACGGTTTCGGGGGCATAGGCGGCGAGGTCAGCATCCCAGCCGGTGGGCGCTTTCTCGTAGGTGCGCACCAGCACGCGCGCGGGCAGGCCGGCATCGATGGCGTGCGTTATGTGACTCCATTCGATCAGCGGCCCGCAGCCCATGGCGTGGATCACGCGGCAGGGGCCCAGAAAGGCATCCAGATCGACGGCGCCAATGGCCGCGCCCTGCGCATCGTAGTGCAGCGGCGCATCGGCATGCGCGCCCACATGGGGCGAGAGATGAATGGCGCTGACATTGACCGGGCAGCCCGGGCCAATGCTGGCCACCCATTCCTGGCTATAGGGTGTGTCGCCCGGAAACACCGGTGCGGCAGGATGAATGGCAGGAGAAATATCCCAGATCTGGCGTGTCATGGTGCAACTAGCAATATGTGTATTTCAGCGGGAGCGTGACAAGTAGCGCAGCCTATGTCAAAGACACCGAGCAAGGGCCGCCCCGCAGCGATGGTGTCGTCCCCCTCCCATAGCGCGCAGCGCGTAGAGAGAGGGGGAAGCGGCGGGGCCGCCTAGGCAAAGCCGCTCAGGGGGTGACCTTCTTCTTCCTATACCAAAGAGCATAGACCAGTACCAGCACGATCAGAAACGGCACGCCCACCAGCACGGTGGTGTGGAACTCCTTGGTAAACAGCGTGGTGACGATCACGCCCGCCATCAGCAAGGCGCCGACCAGGGTCAGCACGGGAAAGCCCCACATGCGGAACTCCAGCTTCTGGCCCGGGTGTTCGCGTTGCCAGCGCGGGCGGAAGAACAGATGGGTCACGAACACCATGAACCAGGCAAACATGGCGCCGAACATGGCGATCGACATCATCAGCTCCAGCGACTGCTCGGGCTTGAGCACGTTGAGCACCATGGCCACGGCCATGCCCAGGCAGGAGACGGCAATTGCGCCCAGCGGCACGCCGCTTTTGCTGAGTTTGCTCAGGCCCTTGGGGGCATAGCCGCCGCGCGAGAGGCTGAACATCATGCGCGAGGTGACGTAGAGCTGGCTGTTCATGGCCGACAGCGAGGCCAGCAACACCACGAAGTTGAGGGCCGCGGCCGCGCCGGGGATCTGCAAAATCTCCATCACCTTGACGAACGGGCTCTTGTCCGTGCCCGCATGGCTCCAGGGTACGACGGCCAACATCAGTGCCAGCGACAAGAGATAGAACAGCACCAGGCGCAGCACCGTGGTGCGGAAGGCGCGGGTCACGGCCTGCTTGGGGTTCTGGGCTTCGCCGGCCGCAATGGCAATGGATTCCAGGCTCAGATAGCTGAAGATGGCCACGATCACGCCCACCCAGGTGCCCCACCAGCCGTTGGGGAAGAAGCCGCCGTCGACAAAGTAGTTGTCGAAGCCCACGCCCTCGGGCCGGGTGCCGAAGACCACATAGGCGCCGATCAGGATGAAGGCCACGATGGCAATCACCTTGACCATGGAGAACCAGTACTCGACCTGGCCGAAGGCCTTGACGCTGGTGGCATTGACGGCGGCCAGCAGGACCGAGAACAGCGCCACCCAGATCCATGGGTCCACCGTGGGGAACCAGTAGGCCATGTACTTGCCCACAGCCGTGACCTCCATGCCCACGGCCAGCACCACGGCTCCCCAGTAGGCATAGCGCACCACAAAGCCGGCCAGCGGACTGATGTAGTGCTCGGCGTAGGCGCCGAAGGAGCCCGAGGTGGGGTGGGCCACGGTCATCTCGGCCAGGCATCCCATGAGCAGCAGGCCGATGAAGGCGCCGATGGCGTAGCTGATGAGCACGCTGGGACCGGCAAAGCCGATGGCAAAGGCGCTGCCCATGAAGAGACCGGTACCGATGGCGCCGCCGATGGCGATCATGGTCATCTGGGCCGAGTTCAGGTGCTGCTGCAAGCCTGTCTCGCGTTGCTGAATACTGTCAAAGTTGGCCATTGCTGACTTGCGCGTGCGAAAAATCGAAGCGGCAAGTATCCCGCGAATGACCGGCTGCGGCGGCGTGGCGGCGAATGTCCCTGACCCGGCCGGCTTAGCGCTGCGTGCCGGCGTAGTTGCCAGGCGTCAGCGCATGATGGGCCTTGAAGGCGCGCTGCATATGGGCCTGATCGGCAAAGCCCATCTGGTGAGCGACCGAGGCCAGGGGCTCGCCCTGGGCCAGCAGGTGGCGCACGCCATTGAGGCGCAGGTTGAGGCGGTAGGCCCCGGGCGTGACGCCGGTGACGGCCCTGAAGCGGCGGATGAAACGGCTGGGGCTCATGCCGCAGCGCAGGGCCAGGGCCTGGACGCTGGTTTCGTCTTCGGGGCTGCGGTGCATGTGCTGCAGCGCAGGCAGGACGGCATTGGGCGGCTGGGGCTCTGGGGCAGGGGAGTCGGCGGCACGGCCCAGCAGCTGCAGGAAATCCGTCAGCGATTGCTCGTGCTGCCGCAGCTGCGCATCCGTGGCGCTGCCGGCAAGCGGCTGGCAGAGACGGTCTGCCCAGCGCGAGATTTCTGGCTTGTGCAGCGCGCGCCGTGCAAAGCGCAGGCCGCCGACGCCGAGCCGCTCATGAACCCAGTCGGCCTGCACGAACAGCATGCGGTAAGACCAGGGCTGCAATGTCTCGGGGTTGCAGGCATGCCAGTGGCCGGGCTCGATCAGCACCACGCTGCCAGCACTCAATGCTTCGGGGCCATCGTCATGCAGAAACAGGGTCTCGCCCTCATCCACGATGCCTATGGAGTACTGCGCGTGCGCATGCAGCCGGTAGCTGTAGCAGGATTGGCGGCTGATGCGCAGCTCGGCCCAGGGCAGGGCCGGGTGGCGGTGGAAATGGTGGCTGGGGGCTGGCATGACGGCCTCATCATGCCAGCATGCTGACCACGCTTGCCACCAGCACCATGGCCAGGGCCTGGTTCAGCCGCCGCTGACGCAGGGGCGTGCTCAGCCATTGGGTCAGTGCATGGCCCAGCGCGGCCCAGCAGCCAACGCCGAGCAGGCAGGCCAACAAGGAGACGGCGCAAAACAGCAGCAATGCAGCAGGCAGCGAGACCTGCTGCGCCGCCAGAGGGGCCACAAACATGCCGATGCCCGAAAGCGCCACCAACCAGGCCTTGGGGTTGAGGCTCTGAATGGCAATGCCTTGCACGAACGCTCCGCCTGGACCGGCCGGCAGTGACGAGGGCACGCTTTCCCTGGCTGCCCGGCCATGGGCCCCGGGGGCATTGGCCAGCTGCCAGGCCAGCCAGAGCAGATAGAGAGCACAGACACGCGGCGCCCAGCGCAGCAGCTCGGGCTGCTTGAGCAGCCATTGCCCGCTCTGGCCCATCAGCCAGACGATGACGGCGTAGCTGACGCTGGCTCCCAGTACATAGCAGAAGGCGGCGCCAGCGCGGCCGTTGCCATGGCGCAGGGCCAGCACGTTCACCGGCCCTGGCGTGATGGCGCCGGCGAGTGCAAATCCGGCCATGGCCAGAACAGAAGAAAGCATGGACAAACCTGAAACAAGAGGTCGCCAGTCTGAGTCCTTGGCCGTTCCAGGTATTGAACAAAATTGCGCCTTTGCTTGGTTAACAAGTGCAAAACGGTGTCTTTTTCAGACAAGGAGCGAAGCTAACTTGCGTTACGCTTGAATGCTTTCGCGAACCTGACCCCCGTCCCACCTTCCATGTCATCCGCAGCAGCTTCTAGCCCATCCCGAGTCTGGCCGGCCGTACGCATGGTGGGGCGTGCAGACATGGGTCGCCAGCGCAGCAATAACGAAGACTCGGTGGGGCTGGAGCCGCAGGCCAGGCCCTGGCCGGTTGCAGTGCTGGCCGACGGCATGGGCGGCTATAACGCGGGCGAGGTGGCCAGCGTCATGGCCGTGGAGCTGATCACGACCAGCGTGCAGCACGGTCCGGCCGCCGATGAATCCATGCTGGCAGCACAGTGCGAGCTGACGGACTCTCTGCACATGGCCAATACGGCCATCTATGCCGCCGCGCAGTCCACGCCCGGCTGCAGCGGCATGGGCACCACGGTGGTGGCCGCCCTGGTGCTGGCGAGCGAAGTGCTGATTGCCCATCTGGGCGACTCCAGGGCCTATGCCTGGCGTGCCGGCCGGCTGCAGCGCCTGACGCGCGACCATTCGCTGGTGCAGCAGGATATCGATGCCGGCCTGATCAGCGAGGCCGATGCCAGGACCTCGCGCTACGGCCATCTGGTGACTAGAGCGTTGGGAGTGATGCCCCAGGTGGAGCCGGAGCTGAACCACTGGCCGCTGCAGCAGGGTGACCGCATTCTGCTGTGCTCGGACGGCCTGACCGATATGCTGAGCGACGCCAGCCTTGCCTCCCTGTTCGAGGAAAACCTGCCGCTGGAGCGGTTGCAGGAGGCCTTGATCGAGGCGGCCAATGCCGCGGGAGGCAAGGACAATATCGGCGTG
This sequence comes from Comamonas sp. NyZ500, assembly GCF_016772095.1. NCBI lineage: Bacteria > Pseudomonadati > Pseudomonadota > Betaproteobacteria > Burkholderiales > Comamonadaceae > Comamonas > Comamonas sp. NyZ500. Next base: position 73,992 of record NZ_JAEIJE010000016.1, read on the forward strand.
GTGCTGATTGAGCAGGGCGCCTGATCCCCGGATCTGACCGGGACTCTTAGATCAGACCGCTTTCCAGCGGAGGCAGCTGATGGCGCTGGCGCACGCGGTTGCAGGCGTCCGAGCCCGCGGCGAACTCCCGGCAAGGGGAGGGGCGCCATTCATAAATGCCGCAGTACGCCTTCTCTCCCACCTTGCCCACCAGAGCTGCACAGCGTGGCCTGGCCCAGTCCGTGCCACGCATGCGGCAGGTGTAGTCGGTGACTTCCTCAACCAGCCCTGCGGGGACACTGCCCCCATGCTCCTGGGACTCGTGCACGGAAAAATCGACACGAAAGGACGCACAGCAGGCGCCGCAGCTAAGGCAGGGGTGGGTCATGGGAAGGCGGAGTTTTTCCGGTGGGGCGGCGATTTTCGCAGCTGTGCAAATCCTTTGGTTGTGCCGGGCCGCAGATTTGTCAACCGCGCCGCTCAATACCCGCCCAAAAGTCCATGCTGCTGGTGCCAATTCGCCACCGTTGTGCACCAATCGCCTACAGTAAATGGAAAATGAGAATCAAAATCAATTAATAATGCGCTATGAGTTCTTTGCAGTCCCCCTCGGCGAGGTCTGAGGCAGTGTCAGTTACTTCGTCCATGAATGCTCTTTCTGTTCAAGCGTCTGAATCCGGCGTGCCATCTTCCAGCGCTGCAGCCACGGCCACCGGGCCCATCATGGGCCTGGATCAGCTGGTGGTGAATCAGCCGGCCCGGGTGGTGGATCTGGCTTCCTCCGAAGGCGAGGATGAAAGCCTGTTGCTCAGACTCATGGAAATCGGCTTTCTGCCCGGTGAGTCCGTGCGCGTCGTTGCCACCGGCTTTCCCGGCCCCGACCCACTGGCCGTGCGCATAGGCCAGGCGACGTTTGCGCTGCGCCGCCACGAGGCGTCCCAGGTGCTGGTGCAGCTGGAGGCCGCAGCATGAACGCGCGTGAATCCAAGATCACCATGATGAGCTCTCAAGCTGCGGAGCAGGCGCCCCTGCGTGCCGCGCTGCTGGGCAATCCGAATTGCGGCAAGACGGCGCTGTTCAATCTGCTGACCGGCGCGCGCCAGAAGGTGGCCAACTACGCGGGCGTGACCGTGGAGCGCAAGGAAGGCTGGCTGAGCACGCCCGGCAAGCGCCGCGTGCGCGTGCTGGACCTGCCCGGCACCTACAGCCTCGATGCGCACAGCGAAGACGAGCGCATCACGCGCGACATCGTCAAGGGCCAGCATCCGCGCGAAGCGCCGCCCGAGCTGCTGGTCTGCGTGACCGATGCCACCCATCTGCGCCTGAACCTGCGTCTGGTGCTGGAAGCGCGCGCTCTGGGCCTGCCCATGGTGGTGGTGCTCAATATGAGCGATATGGCGCGTCGCCAGGGACTGGTCATCGACAAGGCCAGGCTCAGCGAGCTGCTGGGCGTGCCCGTGGTGGAGAGCGTGGGCGTGCATCTGTCCGGCGCCAAGGATTTGCTGGCCTGGCTGGACAGCGAGCAGGCCAGGCAGCTCAAGGCGCCGACGCTCGAAGGCCAGTTCAAGCCCGTGACGGGCAGCAACTCGCGCGCCCAGCTGCTGGCCCTGCACCAGCAGGTAGCCGAGATCATGCGCCAGACCGTGCAGGAGCCCGCGGCTCCCACGCAGCGTGACGATCGCATCGACTCCGTGGTGCTGCACCCGCTGTGGGGCACGCTGCTGCTGGTGGTGACTCTGTTCCTGATGTTCCAGGCCGTGTTCAGCTGGGCCGAGCCCCTGATGGACGGCATCGAAGGCCTGGTCAGCGACTTCGGCCAGTGGGTGCATGGCGTGATGCCCGATGGCGTGCTGCGCAGCCTGCTGGTGGACGGCGTGATTGCCGGCACAGGCTCGGTGGTGGTCTTTTTGCCGCAGATCCTGATTCTGTTCTTCTTCATCCTGGTGCTGGAAGACTCGGGCTATCTGCCGCGCGCCGCCTTTTTGCTGGACCGCATCATGGGCAGCGTGGGCCTGTCCGGACGCTCCTTCATCCCGTTGCTGTCCAGCTTTGCCTGTGCCGTGCCCGGCATCATGGCCACGCGTTCGATCTCCAGCTGGCGCGACCGTCTGCTGACCATCATGATCGCGCCGCTGATGACCTGCTCGGCACGCCTGCCCGTGTACACGCTGCTGATCGGCGCCTTCATCCCCGAGCAGACCGTGGCCGGCTTCTTCAATCTGCAGGGCCTGGTGCTGTTTGCCCTCTATGTGGGCGGCATCGTCAGTGCCATGGCCGTGGCCTGGGTGGGCAAGCTGGCCACCAAGGTCAAGACCCGCACGCCGCTGCTGATGGAGCTGCCTTCCTACCGCATCCCCAGCCTGCGCAGCCTGGTGCTGGGCCTGTACGAGCGGGCCATGATCTTCCTGCGCCGCGTCGGCGGCATCATTCTGACCGTCAGCATCGTGCTGTGGTTCCTCTCCAGCTACCCAGGTGCTCCCGAGGGCGTGACCGAAGGCGCGATTCGCTACAGCTTCGCGGGCCAGATCGGCCGTGCGCTGGAAGTGGTGCTGGCACCCATCGGCTTCAACTGGCAGATCGCCATTGCGCTGGTGCCCGGCATGGCCGCACGCGAGGTGGCGGTGGGTGCGCTCGGTACGGTGTATGCGCTGTCGGCCGTGGGCGATGACGCCATGGCCCAGCAGCTGAGCCCGCTGATCGCCAGCAGCTGGTCGATGGCGACCGCGCTGTCGCTGCTGGTCTGGTTTGTGTTTGCGCCCCAGTGCATCTCCACGCTGGCCATGGTCAAGCGCGAAACCAATGGCTGGCGCTATCCGCTGCTGATGGCCGGCTATCTGTTTGCTCTGGCCTATCTGGCCAGCTTTGTGACCTATCGCGTCGCCGTGGCCCTGGGCTGGGGCTGAGAAAGGATTGTCTATGTGGCAGGAACTGATAGTGGGCGCCATCGTGCTGGTGGCCGCCGTGTCGCTGGCCTGGCGTTTCATGCCCGCCGGTCTGCGCAGCAAGCTGACGCGGGTTCATCCTTCGCTGGCGCCGGCGGGCAAGAGCGGCAGCTGCGGCGGTTGCAGCGCCTGTGGTGGCGACAGCTGCTCGGATACGCGCAAGGCTTGAACACAGGCGGAGCCTGACCGCATCAGCTAAAAATATAGCTGCCTGCGATTGTCATCTATGCATTTCAGATGCTTTTGTATCTGAAGTGATTGATTGGCAAGCGCAGGCAGCTTTTTATTTGGTAGCGATAGTGCTTGCGGGCTTGCCGAAAGCTCAGGCGGCTTCCAGCCAGGGCTGGACTTCTTCCTCGCTCAGTGCCGACAGGCCGAACTTCTGGCGTGTGTCATGGCAGCCGTAGGAGGCAAACGGAAAGTCGCGGCAGGGGCGCGAGCGCTGCTCGTAAATGCCGCAGCCTATGCAGCCCGCGCCGACCTCGGGCAGCTCGCGCAGCGCCACGCAGCGCACCGGGTGGCGCTCCGTGCCGTTCATGCGCGCGCGATTGCCCTTGCCGGGCACTTCATGGGCCAGCTCATCGGGGACGGTGCCGCCCATGGATTGCAGCTCGTAAATGGAAAACTCAACGCGGTAGTTCTGGCAGCAGGCGCCACAGCTCAGGCAGGGGTGGACGGATTCGGACATCGTGTTTTTTCAAGGGTTCAGGCATCGGGGTCGCGCCGTCCTCCTCCGGGAAGGACGGCTTTCTAGGGAGCAGAGGGAAGCCGGCGCACAGGGCTGTCTGCGGCTTCCGGTGCCGAGCCACTAGGTATGGCCTTGAAGAAACTTCAGATAGAAGGTGTGGATGCGTACATAAAGCGCACGCACGCGCGCGGCAAAGGATTTGCGCGGGCCGAAGAAGGAAGGCACGCGCGTGTGGCGTGCCATATGCGGCTGGCGCAGCGCCAGCAGGCCGCCGCGCTGGCCGTAGCGGGCATCGCCCTGGGTGGGGCGCAGCGGAAACAGAAACACCGCCAGCTGGCGCAGGGCCCGCTGGCGGTGTGGGGATGTGATGTGGCTCAGGTGCATGGGTGTGGTGGTATGCAGATGAGCCCGGACGTGCCGAATCAGCCTGGCTGGCGGCCCAGCAGCAGGTACTCCATGAGAGCCTTTTGCACATGCATGCGATTTTGGCTTTGGCACGCGGCATGCTGCCGCTTCACACCCGCGAAGCGGGTATGAGCCTGCGCCCGAATCGCATGCTGGCTCTGGCGAGCCGTCGCGTGCACCGATGTCTTCGCCATCAGTCCACGCGACCCAGCAAAAGGTACTCCATGAGAGCCTTTTGCACATGCATGCGATTCTCGGCCTCGTCCCAGACCACGGATTGCGGTCCGTCTATGACTTCGGCCTCCACTTCCTCGCCGCGGTGGGCGGGCAGGCAGTGCATGAACAGGGCATCGGCCTTGGCCGAGGCCATCATCTCGGCATCCACGCACCAGTCGGCAAAAGCCTTCTTGCGCGCCTCGTTCTCGGCTTCGTAGCCCATGCTGGTCCAGACATCGGTGGTGACCAGATCGGCGCCCTTGCAGGCTTCGAGAGGGTCCTTGAACACCTTGTAGCAGCCGGGGTTGACGGGCTTGCCGTTGAAGGCCAGCTGCTCGTCCACCTCGTAGCCGCCGGGTGTGCTGACATGAACTGTGAAGCCCAGCAGATCGGCGGCCTGCAGCCAGGTGTTGGCCATGTTGTTGCCGTCGCCCACCCAGGCCACCACCTTGCCCTTGATCGAGCCGCGGTGCTCGATGAAGGTGAAGATGTCGGCCAGGATCTGGCAGGGGTGGAACTCGTTGGTCAGTCCGTTGATGACGGGCACGCGCGAGTACTGGGCAAAGCGCTCGATCTTGTCCTGACCAAAGGTGCGGATCATGACCAGATCGGTCATGCGGCTGATGACGCGTGCGCTATCTTCAATCGGCTCGGAGCGGCCCAGCTGGCTGTCGCCCGTGGTCAGGTGGACCACGGAGCCGCCGAGCTGGTACATACCGGCTTCGAAGCTGACGCGGGTGCGCGTGCTGGCCTTCTCGAAGATCATGGCCATGGTGCGGTCGATCAGCGTGTGGTGCTTCTCGTAACCCTTGAACTTTTTCTTGATCAGGGCGGCACGTTCCAGCAGGTAGTCGTATTCATCTGCCGTGAAGTCGCTAAATTGCAGGTAATGCTTCATGCGGAATTCCTTGGAGGATCAGGCAGCCAGAATAGCTTGAACCAGGGGCTTGAGCCTGGCGACGATTTCGTCGGCTTCGGCCTTGCTCAGGATCAGCGGCGGCACCAGGCGAATCACGGTGTCGGCGGTCACGCTCAGCAGCAGGCCGGCTTCTGCGGCCTGGCCAATCAGCTCGCCACAGGGCTTGGTCAGCTCCACGCCAATCATCAGGCCCTGGCCGCGCACTTCGACGAAGCCTTCGAGGCTGCCCAGTTCAGCCTGCAGTTTAGCTTTCAGATATTCACCCACTTCAGTGGTATGAGCCAGCAGGCCGTCTTCCTCCATGATGCGGATGGTTTCCACCCCGGCGCGCATGGACAGAGGGTTGCCGCCAAAGGTGGAGCCATGGTTGCCTGCCTTGAGCACTTCGGCAGCCGCCTTGTGCGCCACTACGGCGCCCACGGGCACGCCAGAGCCCAGTCCCTTGGCCAGGGTCATCACATCGGGGGTGATGCCGGCCCACTGATGGGCAAACCATTTGCCGGTGCGGCCCATGCCGGCCTGAACCTCGTCCATGATCAGCAGCCAGCCCTTGGCATCGCACAGCTCGCGCACCTTCTTCAGATAGTCGGCGCGCATGGGGTGCAGACCGCCTTCGCCCTGGATGGGCTCCATCATGATGGCGACGATGTTGGGATTGCCTTCGGTCGCATCGATCAGGGCTTCGTAATCATTGGGTGCGATGCGGGTGAAGCCAGCGAGCAGATCGCCAAAGCCGTTGCGTACCTTGGGGTTGGCCGTGGCGCTCATGGTGGCGATGGAGCGGCCGTGGAAAGCATGGTCATAGACCACGATTTCGGGCTTGGCAATGCCCTTGTCCACGCCGTATTTGCGGGCGATCTTGATCGCGGCCTCGTTGGCTTCCAGACCGGTGTTGCAGAAGAACACATTGGTCATGCCCGAGCGCTCGGTCAGCAGCTTGGCCAGGGTTTCCTGGCCGGGCACATGGTAGTAGTTGCTGGTGTGGATCAGCTTGGCCACCTGCTCTTGCAGGGCAGGCACCAGCTTGGGGTGGTTGTGCCCCAGGGTGTTGACGGCAATGCCGCCCAGCGCGTCCAGGTATTCCTTGCCGTTCACGTCCCAAACGCGGCAGCCCTGGCCGCGCTCCAGCGCGATGGGTACGCGGCCGTAAGTGGGCATAACGTGGGGCGAAGCTGCCTCGATGAAAGCGGTCATTGCAAGAATCTCCTGAGAAGGAAGGTCAACGGCGCACGGTGGCGCCTGAAAAATGAGAGCTTTGATTCTAGAGTGCCCGGATAACCCCAACATTGCGGATTGCGCATCGCTGCCATGCAATCAACCTACGCCATTGTGGGGTTGACAGCATGGCTCTTATACAAGAGTTAGAATGCTTGTTTAGGCATGTTGGCGGGGATCCCGCCTGGTTGCCGGATCTTTTTGGCGAATATTTGATGGTTACCCCTTCCAGCAAAGAACTGTTCATCATGGGTATGACCCATGCCGGAAAAACCTTTCGACCCAGTGACTGGGCCGAGCGCTTGGCCGGTGTCATGAGTCAGTTTCGCCCTGGTGGAGCCTGCGCCGGAAGCCATCTGAGCTACTCTCCCTGGTGCGTGCCCACGGTGATGAACGGCACCAAATGCGTGGTCATCAACCGGGATCTGCGCGACTACGAGCCCATGGCCTGGGACTTCTGCTTGAACTTCGCCAAGGACAACGATCTGCAAGTGGCCGAGGCCTGCCTGCTTCCTGACAAGCTGCCAGCCGGCAAGAAGTGATTTTTCAGGTGCCAAGAGGCGCCGCGCAAACGACAAAGGCTTCCACGGGAAGCTTTTTTTGTATCTGTGCGCTGCGGGCGGGGCTAGTTCTGCGCTGTCGTGCTGTCCAGCATCCGTGACCGGCGCCACGGGCCCCAGCGGTAGTAGGCGATGGACAGCAGCATGGATGCCAGCGCGCTGAGCGGAAAACTCCACCACAGCGCATCCTGCCCCCACAGCGGCTGCAGCCCCCAGGCCAGAGGCAGGCGCAGGCCCCAGAGCGTCAGGGCCAGGATGGCCAGGGGCGCCAGCACTGCACCCGTGGAGCGCACCACGCCGGCCAGCACGCTGCTCACGCCCAGCAGCATGAACGAGCCCAGCACGATGCGGTTGAGATGGCGTGCAGGCTCCAGGGCCGTGCTGCCCTCGGGCAGGAACAGGGCCAGCACGGATCGGTCGCAGGCCAGAATCAGGGCCACGCAGGCGCCGGTCAGCAACAGGTGGCAGGCCACGCCGGCACGCGCCGTACGCGCCACGCGCGGCCAGTGACCGGCGCCCACGTTCTGGGCGGCGATGGTGGTGCAGGCCGAGGCCACGGCAATGGCCGGCATCTGGACATAGGTCCACAGCTGCAGGGCTGCGCCGTAGGCGGCCGAAACCTGGGCGCCATGGGTGTTGATCAGGGCCAGCATCAGCACCAGGGAGAGTGAGACCAGCAGCATCTGCAGGCCCATGGGCAGGCCCTTGATGACCAGGCAGCGCAGCAACTCAGGCACAGGCCGCCAATGGCGGCGCTGGCGCCAGCCTATCCACAGCGGCAGGCGCTGCCAGCGCAGCCAGGCCAGCAGGCCCGCAAGGCCGAGGCTGTTGGCCACCAGAGTGGCCAGGGCCGAGCCCGCCATGCCAAGGCCTGGCAGGGGGCCGGCGCCGAAAATGAACAAGGGGTTGAGCAGGGCATCGCCCAGGGCCACGCCCAGCAGGGCCACGAAAGGCGTGCGACTGTCGCCTGTGCCGCGGAGCACGGCGGCCACGAAGATCAGCAGCAGCATGGGCGGCAGCGCGAGAAAGAGCACGCGCAGATAGTCCACGGCCAGTGCGGCGGTGGCAGGCTCGGCCCCCATGATGCCCAGCATGGGGGCGGCCAGCGGCCAGCCCAGGGCGGCCATCAGCAGGGACATGCCCAGAAACAGGCTGGCACTGGTGCCTGTGATGCGGCGGGCCAGGGCCCAGCGGCCCGCGCCCACGGCCTGAGCCACCAGCAGATTGGCGGCCTGGCTGATGCCGAAGACCAGAGCAATCAGCGCAAACAGCAGATTGTTGGCATGCACGGCCGCAGACAGCGCACTCTCGCCCAGATGGCGTCCGATCCAGAAGGCATTGACCGAGGTATTGAGCGACTGCAGCACATAGCCGCCCCACAGTGGCAGGGAAAAACGCAGCAGGGCGCGGCCTATCGGTGCGTGAGTCAGTGGCTGGTGCATGGGGAAAAGGAAGTTGCAGAGCACCAAGCGGAGGGACTCTGCAAGAAAAAACCCCGCGCGGCACAGGCCGGCGGGGCGGGCACCGGCGGGGCCGGTGCGGGGAGGGCTGGGCTTAGAGCGCCTGCATTTCCTTGTTCAGCTGGGTGGGGTTCTGGGGAGCGGCAGCAGGCGCGGGAGCCGCTTCGGCCTTTTTGCCCAGATCGGCAGGAACATCCACATAGGGCAGCTTCAGGGCCGAGCTGGTCATGCGGCGGATCTCGTTGGTATAGGCGGCATCCTCGTTGATCTTGCGGCCGTAGGAGGGCACGATCTGCTGGATGTGAGCCTTCCACTCGGTGCTGGCCATCTGCTCGGGGAAGGACTTCTTGAGCAGGTTCAGCATGATGTGGGGAGCGGTCGAGGCGCCGGGCGAGGCACCCAGCAGGGCGGCAATGCTGCCGTCTTCCGAGCCAACGATTTCGGTGCCGAACTGCAGCACGGCGCCTTTTTCAGGGTCGCGCTTGATGATCTGCACGCGTTGGCCGGCGGTGACCAGCTTCCAGTCCTCGCGCTTGGCTTCGGGGAAGTACTGGGCCAGCACGGCCTGACGGTCGGCGTCGGTCAGCTCGGCCTGCTGCATCAGGTACTGGACCAGGTCCAGGTTGTGGATGCCCACGCGCAGCATGCCCATCAGATTGTCATGGGTGACCGAGGAGAACAGGTCCCACCAGGAGCCGTTCTTGAGGAACTTGGTGGTGGCCAGTGCAAAGGGGCCAAACAGCACCACGGGCTTGCCGTCGAGCTGGCGGGCGTCCAGATGGGGCACGGACATGGGAGGCGAGCCGGTGGAGGCAATGCCGTAGGCCTTGACGTCGTGGCGCTTGGCCAGCTCGGGGTTCTCGATGGCCAGGAACTGGCCGCCCACGGGGAAGCCGGCGTAGTTCTTGGATTCGGGGATGCCCGAGGCCTGCAGCAGCTTGAGTGCGGCACCGCCGGCACCGACGAAGACGAACTTGGCCTTGACGGTCTTTTCCTGGCCGCCCTTGGCCAGATCGGCCACGGTCACGTTCCAGGTCTTGTCGGCGTTCTGGCGCAGGGCCGTGACTTCGCTTTGCAGGTGCAGCTGGAAGTTGGGGCCCTTCTGGAGCGAGGCCATCAGTTGCTCGGTCCAGACGCCATGGTTCACGTCGGTGCCCAGGGGCATATAGGTGGCGGCGATCTTCTGGGCCGGGTCGCGGCCTTCGATCATCAGCGGGGCCCACTTCTTGATCTGTGCCTGGTCTTCGGAGTACTCCATGCCGTAGAACAGGGGGTTCTGGACCAGGGCTTGCTGGCGCTTCTTGAGGAAGGCGATGTTGTCATCACCCCAGACGAAGCTCATATGGGGCGTGGCGTTCACGAAAGTCTCGGGCGACTGCAGGTGGCCGCGGCCGACCTGGTGGGCCCAGAACTGGCGCGTCACCTCGAACTGCTCGGCAATGCTCACGGCACGCTTGGTTTCCACGCTGCCGTCGGGCAACTGGGGCGTGTAGTTGAGCTCGGCAAAGCCGGAGTGGCCGGTGCCGGCGTTGTTCCAGCCGTTGGAGCTTTCCAGGGCCACGCCGTCCAGGCGTTCGAAGACCTCGATCTTCCAGTCGGGCTGCAGTTCCTGCAGATAGGTGGCCAGCGTCGTGCTCATCACGCCGGCGCCTACCATCACCACATCAACGGGCTGCTCGTTCTCGGCCTTGGGCACGGAGCGAGGGAATATTGGCCAAAACAAAAATAACAGCGCGGCCAGGACCAGGGCCGCGACGGCTCCCAGTCCTGCTTTGATCGACTTTTTCATGACTTTTTCTAGACTTGACTATCAAAAAAGCCTGCGGGCAGGCGGCAGGCTTTTTGCGAAGATACGGGGCAAGTCCTATAAAAGACATGAGACTCCCCGACCTGGGGATTGTCCTAGGGAAGTCAAAATCTGACGCTAATCAATTCGTATTAGGGTGCTTTGTGCTAGGTGTGAGGCGCGTCTGTGGATGCCTTGATGAGGCAGTCATGTCGGGCACAGGCAACAAAAAAACCGCCCTGAGGCGGTTTTGATGTTTTTGCTGACAGCGCACCCGTTACAAACGGCAGATGACCTAAGTCATCCGTGCTTGAGGGAGGCTGGTATTAGGCAGCCAGAGCCAGGGTCTTGACCTTGGCGGACAGGCGGCTCTTGTCGCGAGCTGCCTTGTTCTTGTGGAAGATGCCCTTGTCAGCGATCGCGTCGATCACGGACTGAGCCTTGGCAAACAGTTCAGCTGCCTTGGTCTTGTCGCCGGCCACAACAGCCTTCTCGACATTCTTGACAGCAGTACGGTACTTGGAACGCAGCGAAGTGTTCGCAGCGTTCAGCTTGACGTTCTGGCGGGCGCGCTTGCGGCCAGAAGCCAGGCGGGGGTTCTTTTTGGCTTTAGTTGCCATGATTTATTTCCTTGTGTGTCTGAGGATGATGTCAGCAAAACCGTGGATTGTATCACCCCCTGTGCGGCTTTGCCGCTTCCCCCTTTAAGGGGGACGACATCCTCGCGGCGGGGCGGCCCTTGCTCGATGTCTCTGTGTTGGGCCGTGTCTGGTTTGAGATCGCTGGATTGCTACAGAGTGAAAAGCGCCGCAAATCAGCCTGCAGCGCTTGGCATGAACGCATACACTTCGCTGCGTGTCACTGTTCAAAGCCGCCTCCACCGTATCCCTGATGACGCTGGCCTCCCGTGTTTCGGGGCTGGTTCGCGATCTGCTCATGGCCTCCATGTTTGGAGCCAATGCCCTCACAGACGCGTTCAATGTCGCCTTCAGAATTCCCAACCTGTTCCGGCGCCTGTTCGCCGAAGGGGCTTTCAGCCAGGCCTTTGTGCCGGTGCTGGCCGCGAGCAAGACCCGGGATGGCGAGGAGGCCACGCGCCACCTGATCAGCCATGTCGCAACCATGCTGTTCTGGGCTCTGCTGGTGGTCTGCGTCTTGGGCGTGATCGGCGCGCCGCTGCTGGTCTGGCTGCTGGCCAGCGGCATGCGCCAGTCACCCGACGGCTATCACGCAGCCGTGGTGATGACGCGCTGGATGTTTCCCTATATCGGCTTTATGTCGCTGGTGGCTCTGTCGGCAGGCATTCTCAATACCTGGAAGAAGTTCGCGGTGTCGGCAGCCACGCCCGTGCTGCTCAATATCAGCATGATCGTGGCGGCTCTGCTGGGAGCCCCCTGGTTCGAGAAGCAGGGCATAGAACCCATCTATGCCATGGCTGGCGGCGTGATGCTGGGCGGCGTGCTGCAACTGGCGGTGCAGATTCCTGCGTTGCGCTCCATGGGGCTGATGCCGCGCATCGGCTTCTCGTACGCAGCCATTCGCGCAGCCTGGGACGAGGCGGGTGTGCGTCGCATCCTGGCACTGATGGGGCCGGCGCTGCTGGGGGTAGGGGTGGCCCAGGTCTCATTGATGATCAACACCCAGATAGCTTCCTATATGGCGCCCGGAAGCGTGACCTGGTTGTTCTATGCCGACCGTCTGATGGAGTTTCCCACGGCCTTGCTGGGCGTGGCTCTGGGGGTGGTGCTGACGCCGCAGCTGGCTTCAGCCAAGGCGGCAGGTGATGGCGAGCGCTATTCCAATATGCTGGACTGGGGTCTGCGCCTGGTTGTGCTGCTGGCCGTGCCCTGCGCCGTGGGGCTGCTGACCTTTGCCACGCCGCTGGTGGCCACGCTATTCCATCGCGGTGCCTTGCATGACAGCGATGTGGGGCAGATTGCCCTGGCTCTGATGGGCTACGGCGCCGGCCTGCTGGGCCTGGTGGCCATCAAGGTGCTGGCGCCCGGCTACTACGCCAGCCAGGACATCCGCACACCCGTGAAGATTGCAATCGTGGTGCTGGTGATTACGCAGTTGCTCAATCTGGTGCTGGTGCCCTGGCTCAAGCACACCGGGCTGGCCCTGTCCATCGGCCTGGCTGCACTGGTCAACGCGAGCTGGCTGCTCACGGGCTTGTTGCGTCGCGGTACCTACAAGCCCAGGCCGGGCTGGTTGAAGTTCATCGTGCAGGTGATTGCGGCCAGTGCCTTGCTGGCGGTGCTGCTGCTCTGGGGCAGTCAGCACTTCGACTGGGTGGGCTTGCGCAGCAATGGCTTGCTGCGCGCAGGTCTGCTGGCTGCCATGATGGTCGGTGCCGCCGTGCTTTACTTTGGCGTGCTGATGCTGTCGGGCCTGAATCTGCGTCAATTGCTGCGCCGTTAAAGCTTGAGCTGCTCATGGAAAAGTGAGCGGTCAGCGCAGGTTTTACAGGCGTATCAAGGGGATTTCGCTTGCATGACCTGCCAAGGCGGCTTACAAATCAGCCTATGAGCTGGACGATAGACGAGTACCCCACGGCCCTGCAGTATTTTGCGTCTTTGGTGCAGAGTGATGAAAACTTTGCCTTGATGGAAGCCGCCATCAGCATTGCTCAGGATGCCGAACCTGATCTTGACCTGCAGGCCGTGCTGGCCGAGCTGGACAGGCTGCAAGTGCGTTTGGTGCAGCGTCTGGCCGGCGAGGAGGACGGTTTGCGCAAGCTCGGTGCGCTCAACAAGTTCTTCTATGGCGAGCTGGGCTTTGCCGGCAACCTCAACAACTATTACGACCCTGCCAACAGCTACATCCACCATGTGCTGCAGACAAGGCGCGGCATTCCCATCAGCGTGGCACTGGTCTGGCTGGAGCTGGCTGCCGGCATCGGTCTGACGGTGGAGGGCATAGGCTTTCCAGGGCATTTTCTGGTCAAGGTCATGCTGCCGCAGGGGCAGGTGGTGCAGGATCCGTTGACAGGCGACTCCTACTCCGCAAGCGCCTTGGCAGAGCGCCTGCAGCCGTTTCTCGATCAGGCCGGCATTTCACCCGATGATGCGCCGCCGCTGGGGCTGTATCTGCAGGCCGCTCATCCGCGAGATGTCGTGGCGCGCATGCTGCGCAATCTGCAGGAGATTCATCAGGTCCAGAAAGACTGGCCCATGCTGGTGGCCGTGCTCAATCGCCTGATCCTGCTGCAGCCTGGCCGCGAGGAGCTGTTCCGGGACCGCGGCATGGCGTATGCCCAATGGGGAGTGATTGAAAGAGCGCTATCGGATCTGGAGCGTTATGCGCCTGCCGCACAAGGGCAGGAGGCCGATTACATCGCCAAAACCATTGCCCGGCTGCGCCGCGCAGGTTGAGTGCCTTGGTGGCAAGCAGCTTGCTTACACCAGTTGTGCGGCTTCCAGCTCTTTCTTGAGGTAGGCATAGAACAGCGGCGCTGCCACCAGGCCTGCTGGGCCGAAGACGGACTCGGCCACAAACATCACGGCCAGCAGCTCCCATACGCCCATATGCGTGCGTGTTCCCACCACCTTGGCGTTGATCACGTATTCAGCCTTGTGAATCAGGATCAGAAAGCCCAGGCAGGCAGCAGCAGCTATGGGTGATACGGACAGGCCGACCAGCGTCAGCACGGCATTGCACAGCAAGTTGCCGACGATGGGGATCAGCCCGGCGATGAAAGTCAGCGTGATCAGCGCGGGGGTGTAAGGTAGTTGCAGCTTCCAGATCGGCAATATGGCCAACAGGAAGACGGACGTCAGCAGCGTGTTGAAGGCTGCAATCCAGAACTGGGCGGCCACGATCTGCTTGAAGGCCAGGGCAAAGTGACCGATGCGCTGCTGCAGGGCCTGCACCAGCGGCGGGTGACGCGTGGCGATGGGGCGAACGGCTGCCAGCGCGCCGATGATCAGGCCCACATAGGCATAGAGCAAGCCAGTGAGCCAGGCTCGGCCTGCAGTGGCCAGCACACCGGCCTTGGCGGCCAGATAGCCGGCCAGCTTGCTTTGAATTTCCTGAGCGCCGTCAGGCAGTTGGTCGGCAATGTCCGAAGGCAGTTTTTCTCGCAGCTCCAGCACCGTGGCCGCCAGATAGTCCAGCAGTTCCTTGTACTGGGCGGGGGCTTCGGTGATATAGGTCCGGGTCTGGGAGAGTGCGCCGCTGAGCAGGGCCAGCGGTGCCAGAATCACGATGGTGGTGGCAACCACCTGGGCCCAGCGTGGCAGCTGGTTGCTGGCAAAGGCGCGAGGGTTGGCGCGTGACAGCAGGCGCGACAGCGAGCGGGTAAGCATGAAGCCTACGCACACACACAGCAGGCCGGGGAGTATTCCCTGATGCATGACGAGCAGCAATGCTGCTCCCATCAATATGTAACTGGCCAGTATGACCTTGGGCGAAGGGCCCGGTTGCGTAGTGATGGGGGCGGGCAAATGCTGCGTCATTCAGGCTCGGGGTAGAGGGGCTGTGATGAAGGCCTGCTTAGCGCACTTCAACGGGCTTGCCGGAGCCGATTTCCGTGATGGCGCCGATGCTGTAGACCTTCTCGCCCAGCTCGGCCAGTGTGGCTGCCGTGGCTTCTGCGTCTTCAGCGGCCACCACCACCACCATGCCGATACCGTTGTTGAACGTGCGGTTCATCTCGATGTCGTCAATGCCGGCGGTCTTTTGCAGCCAGGCGAACAGCTCGGTCTGGGGCCAGCTGCCGGCCTTGAGATGGGCTGCGGTGCCTTCGGGCAGCACGCGGGGAATGTTCTCCAGCAGGCCGCCGCCCGTGATGTGGGCCAGGGCCTTGATGGGGTGCTTGTCCAGTGCGGCCAGCACGTTCTTCACATACAGACGGGTGGGCTCCATGATGGCTGCCTTGAAGGGCTTGCCGTCCAGAGTCGCGGGCACGCTGCCCTGGGCTTCGGCGCGCTCGATGCACTTGCGTACCAGCGAGAAACCGTTGGAATGCACGCCGTGCGAGGCCAGACCCAGCACCACATCGCCGGGCTTGACGTTCTGACCGCTGAGGATCTTGGACTTTTCGACCGCGCCGACGGCAAAGCCGGCCAGATCGTATTCGCCATCGGGGTACATGCCGGGCATTTCAGCGGTTTCTCCACCGATCAGTGCGCAGCCGGACAGCTCGCAACCCTTGGCGATACCGCCCACCACGGCAGCGGCCGTGTCCACATGCAGCTTGCCGCAGGCGAAGTAGTCGAGGAAGAACAGGGGCTCGGCGCCCTGCACCAGCACATCGTTCACGCTCATGGCCACCAGGTCGATGCCCACGGTGTCGTGCATATTCCACTCGAAGGCCAGCTTGAGCTTGGTGCCCACGCCGTCGGTGCCGGACACCAGCACGGGTTCCTTGTAGCGCTTGGGCACTTCGAACAGGGCGCCGAAGCCGCCGATGCCGGCCATCACGCCTTCGCGCATGGTTTTCTTGGCCAGGGGCTTGATGCGTTCGACCAGTGCGTCGCCTGCGTCGATGTCAACACCGGCGTCTTTGTAGGAAATGGGGGTAGAGGAGGATGCGGAAGAGCTCATCGATGGATCCGGTGCGGGGGCGCCCTGCTGGGCGGAAACCCCGGGATTCTACGGCGCTTGCCCGTGCAGCGGGGGCGCCCGGACATGCGTCAAAGGGTTTTGCTGGAGCATTCATGGCCTGACTACAACAACGGCAGTAGGCAAAATCAGCCCGAAGCCGCTCGGGGGCTGCGAGTGCAGACTAAAATTGGCGCTTTTGTTACCGAGTGATCACGCTAGGGCATATTGCAGGGCCTGATCTAAGTGCGCGTCCGGGCCTTTGTATCTTCCACCATTGATGCTGATGAATCTCCTGCCAGATTTCGCCGCATGGGCTGTTGAATGCCCAGGAAAGGGGGCGCTGCGCGTATGTCGCAGATGAAGCAGCTGGCTCTGGATATCAGCATGGCGCCCGGCCCGACGCTCGCGCGTTTCTTCGTCGGCCCCAATGCTGCGCTGATCGATCATCTGCGTCACTGGGTGGGCGATGGTCAGCTGCAGCAGTCGCGCACGCCGGTGCCCACCTATCTCTGGGGAGAGGCCGGGTCCGGCAAGAGTCATTTGCTCAAGGCGGTGCGAGAAGCTTTGCGCGAGCAAGGCGCGATGGTGGGCTGGATGGATGCATCCACGCCATTCCCGCCCGAGTTCGACGAGCGCTGGGCCGCCGTGCTCATGGACGATGTGGATATCTACACACCGTTCCAGCAGGCGCGTGCCTTCAACTGGTTTGTGAATGCCACCAGTCCCGCCACCGGCCTGCCGCGCTGGGTGCTGGCTGCGGGCCAGCTGCCAGTCGCCGATCTCAAGATGCGTGAGGACTTGCGCACCCGTCTTGGCTGGGGTCATGTCTATCAGCTGCATCTGCTCGACGAGTCGGCACGACGTGCCGTGCTGCGTCAGGAAGCCGATGCCCGTGGCGTGTTTCTGAGCGACGAAGTGATGGATTACATGCTCAGACGCTTTTCGCGCGATCTGGGCTCGCTGATGCAGCTGCTGGACATGCTGGACGGTTTTGCCTTGCGCAACAAGCGCGCCATCACCATCCCGCTGCTCAAGACCATGCTGGAAACCGAGTGAGGCCCCCGGTCACGCTCCCCGCTTTGGCCATGCCACAGCATTTTTTGTTGGATTTGAATGTCGACTTCTGAATTGGCTATCAAGCCCAGGCTGGCCCTGTTTGACCTGGACCATACGCTGCTACCGCTGGACTCCGACCATGGCTGGGGCGAGTTCTCCATCGCCATCGGCTGGTGTGACCGCGAGGAGTTCGGGCGCCAGAACGATGCTTTTTTTGACGACTATCTGGCCGGTCGTCTCAACATTCCCGACTATGTGCGCTTTGCCACGGCTGCCGTGGTTCAGCGCGGCGAGGCTGCGGCCACGGCTGCGCACCAGCGTTTCATGGACGAAGTGATTCGCCCCGCCATGAAGCCTGCCGCCCTGGCATTGGTGCAGCAGCACCTGGATGCGGGCGATACCGTGGTCATCACTTCGGCCACCAACGAGTTTGTGACGCGTCCCATCGCCCAGGCCTTTGGCGTGCAGCATCTGCTGGCGACCGAGCTGGTGCGTGATGGCAGCGGCTGGTTCACCGGCGAGATCGCCGGCACTCCCAATATGCGCGAGGGCAAGGTCGTGCGCATGACCGAATGGCTGGCCCAGCGCGGCCTGCGATGGGAGGACGTCGAGGCGACCTTCTACAGCGACTCCATGAACGATGTGCCGCTGCTTGAAAAAGTGGATCACCCGGTGGCCACCAACCCCGATGCGCGCTTGCGTGCCCTGGCCGAGGAACGCGGCTGGCGCATCGTGGACCTATTTAGCGAAGCACCATGATCAAGACCATTATTGACAAGCTGCTGGGCAAGGCGCCCGCAGCCCCCCGCTCGCGCAAGCCCAAGTTCGGCAAGCGTGAGGAAGTGCCGGTTCAGGTGCATGGCATAGACCCGAATCTGGTGGACCGTCGCGCCATCGATGTGGTGCAGACCCTCAAGCGCTCGGGCCACGAGGCCTATATCGTCGGCGGCGCCGTGCGCGACCTGCTGCTGGGTCTGCGTCCCAAGGACTTCGACGTGGCCACCGATGCCACGCCCGAGCAGGTCAAGAACCTGTTTCGCCGCGCCTTCATCATCGGCAAGCGTTTTCGCATCGTGCACGTGGTCTATGGCCGTGGCCGCGAAAACGAAGTCATCGAGGTGTCGACCTTCCGTGCCTTTCTTGACAACAGCGCGGCCGAGCAGGTCAGCGGCAATGAACGTACCAGCAAGAATCAGCTGGCTGGGCTGAAGCATGCCGTGGATGCCAGCGGCCGCGTGCTGCGTGACAACGTCTGGGGCCCGCAGGACCAGGATGCCACGCGCCGCGACTTCACCATCAACGCCATGTACTACGACCCCGAGACACAGATCGTGGTCGACTATCACGGCGGCATTGCGGACGCCAAGAAGAAGGTGCTGCGCATGATCGGCGATCCGGCCACGCGCTACCGCGAAGACCCGGTGCGCATCATTCGTGCCGTGCGCTTTGCCGCCAAGCTCAGCGGCAAGGGCTTCAAGCTCGAAGCCAAGACCGCCAAGCCTCTGGTCGAGTGCGAGCCGCTGCTGCAGGAAGTGCCGCAAAGCCGCTTGTTCGACGAAATGCTCAAGCTGCTGCAGACCGGTCACGCGCTGGCTTCGGTGGCACAGCTCAAGGAACTGGGCCTGTCGCGCGGCATCTATCCGCTGCTGGACGTGGTCATGGAGCGCGCCGACCATCCCTTCGTGCAGGCAGCACTGATGGATACCGACCGCCGCGTGGCCGAAGGCAAGCCCGTGGCGCCCAGCTTCCTGCTGGCCTGCGTGCTGTGGCAGGACGTCAAGCAGGGCTGGGAAAAGCGTCTGGCCAAGAGCTATCACCCTTTCCCTGCGCTGCAGGAGTCGATTGACGAGGTGTTCGATCAGCGTATCGGCGATGTCTCGGGCCGGGGCAAGCTGGCTGCCGATATGCGCGAGATCTGGGTCATGCAGCCGCGCTTTGACAAGCGCACCGGAGCCACCCCGCACTCCATGGTGGCGCAGCCGCGCTTCCGCGCCGGCTTTGACTTCATGCGCCTGCGTGCCGATATCGGCGAGGTCGAGGAAAGCCTGGCCAGCTGGTGGCAGGAGTTCCAACAGGCCGATGATGCCCAGCGCGATGATCTGATTGCCCAGGCCCGCGACGAACAGCGCGCCCGCCAGCGTGCCCAGCAGCAAACGGCGCCCAAGGTGCATCGCGTGACCAAGAAAAAAGCCGAAGGCGAGCAGGACAGCCCGCTGGATCAGGTGGCCTCAGAAGGCGATGCCGCCGCGCCCAAAAAGCGCCGTCGCCGTCGCCGCAAACCATCCGCCGGTGCTGCTTCGGTCGCCGGTGGTAATGAATAAACCGGTGGCGCTGGCGGCCGACACGGTTGCGGTCGGTCTCGGGGCCAACCTCGGCGATGCACGCCGGACCCTGTCCTGGGCCGTGGCGGCGATGGCCGGGCTGGCCCGGACCGAGCTGTTGGCCGTGTCCTCGCTCTACAGCAGCAAACCCATTGATTCGTCCGGGCCTGACTATCTGAATGCGGTGGCGTTGCTGCGCACCGGGCAGGAGCCGCTGGATCTGCTGCATGCGCTGCAGGCGATCGAGCTGCAGGCCGGACGCGAGCGCCCCTACCGCAATGCACCGCGCACGCTGGATCTGGATATCGAGCTATGGGGCGACCGGCACTCGGATGCTACCGAGCTGACCCTTCCCCACCCGCGCATGTGGCAGCGTGCCTTTGTGCTGCTGCCGCTGGCCGAAATTGCGCCCGGCTGCGTGAGTGCTGAACAACTACAGGCAGTGGCAGACCAGGGCATAGAGCGCAGCCTGGCCCAGGGCTGGTGGATAGAGCAGTCAGCGTAGTTTAGATTTGATAGCTTCTCGCGCTTGCCTGGCAAGCGATTGAGGCTGAACTAACTAAAAAAGCCCCGGAGCCGTCAGGCTGCCGGGGCTTTTTTATCAGTGCCAGGACTCGTCAGTCGACCTTGGCTCCGGAGGCCTTGACGATGGGCTGGTACTTGGCGCGCTCGGCAGCCATGAACTTGTCGAATTCGGCGGGCGTGGAGCCCACGGGTTCGGCCATCAGGGCGTTGAAGCGGGTCTTGGTTTCCGGTGCTTGCAGAGCATCATTGAAGGCCTTGCTCAGCTTGTCCAGCACGGGCTTGGGGGTGCCGGCCGGGGCAACCAGTCCCCACCAGGTGTCGATGGCAAAACCGGGGTAGCTCTTGGACAGCGCGGGCACGCCGGGCAGCAGTGGCGAGGCATTGAGCGAAGTCACAGCCAGAGCCACCAGCTTGCCGCTCTTGATATTGGGCGCGGCCGCAGCCAGGTTGTCGATATTGAAGTCCACCTCGCCGGACAGCAAGGCCAACTGGGCGGGGTTGGCGCCACGGTAGGGAACGTGCAGCGCAAAGATGCCGGCCTTTTGCTTGAGCATCTCGCCCGCCAGATGGCCAGCGGAGCCATTGCCGCCGCTGCCGTAGTTGAGCTTGCCGGGATGGCTCTTGGCGTAGGCGATCAGATCGGCCACGCTATGGATCTTGAGTTGCTCGGCCTTGGCGGCATTCATCACCAGCACATTGGGCACGCGCACCATCTGGGTGATGCCGGCAAAGTCCTTGCCCGCGTCATAAGGCATCTTGGTGTAGAGCCAGGGGTTGACGGCATGGGTGGCCGTGGCGGCCAGGCCTATGGTCAGGCCGTCGGGCTGTGCCTTGGCAATGGCGTCGGCGCCGATGTTGCCGCCAGCGCCGGCCTTGTTGTCGATGATGACGACGCCCAGGGAATCGCGCACTCGCTCTGCCAGCGCGCGGGAGGTGATGTCCAGCGGACCACCGGGCGCATAGGGCACGATCAGACGGATGGGTTCTTGGGCCTGGGAGAGGGGAGAGGCCAAGGCAGCAACGGCCGCCATGACCGAGAGAAGGCTGTTTCTACGGTTCATAGAGCTCTATTGTGCAAAAAATTGCAGCGGCTCCGGAACTGGCGGTTACTTGTGCAAGAAAATTGCGCGTAAACCCTGATGCGGCATGGAGTGCATCGGGGTTTGCGCAAAACAGCGTTCTTACTTGTCCGCTTCGGAGGTAAAGGCGTCGGCGTAGAACTCTTCGGCAGGTAGCGCGCGTTCGCTGGTATAAGCGGCGCGGGCCGAGTCCACGACGATGGGAGCACCGCAGGCATAGACCTGGTAGCCAGACAGGTCGGCAAAGTCGTCCAGCACGGCCTGGTGGACAAAACCGGTACGGCCCGTCCAGGCATCCTCGGCCAGGGCATCGGAGATCACGGGCACATACCTGAATTGGGGCATGGCGGCCGTGTGCTCGGCAATCCAGCTGGCGTCATACAGGTCGGTGGGGCGGCGGCCACCCCAGTACAGCGTGACGGGGCGGTTGATGCCCTTGTGGCGCATATGCTCGATCAGTGCCTTGATAGGGGCAAAGCCCGTGCCCGAGGCGAGCAGGATGATGGGCTTGTCCGAGTCCTCGCGCAGGAAGAAGCTGCCGAACGGGCCCTCCACACGCAGAATTTCCTTTTCCCTCATGCCGCCGAAGACATGATCGGTGAACTTGCCGCCTTCCATGTGACGGATATGCAGCTCGATGCCGGGTGCAGTCTCCTGCACATGGGGCGCGGTGGCCATGGAATAGGCTCGGCGGGCACCGTCGCGCAGGATGAACTCCACATACTGGCCGGCGTGGTAGCGGAACTTCTCGCTGGCCGGCAACTGCAGGCGCACCTGCATCACGTCATGCGACTTCTTCTCGAGAGCGGCCACGCGCACGGGCATCTTCTTGATGGGGAAGGAGCTGGCGTCCGTGACCTGGCGCGACTCCAGCACCACATCGCTGTGGGGCGTGGCGCAGCAGGTCAGCACATAGCCGCCGGCTTCTTCTTCGGCTGTCAGAGCCTTGTCCGAGTGCGTACCGTGGCTGACTTCGCCGCTGAGCTTCTTGCACTTGCAGGAGCCGCAAGCACCGTCCTTGCAGCCATAGGGCAGGCCGACGCCGGTGCGAATGGCCGCGGCCAGAATGGTTTCAGCGCCCTGAGTGGCAAAAGCACGTCCGCTGGGCTGGACGGTAATTTCAAACGAAGCGTGGGCAATCTCGGTCATGACGTTTTGGTTATCCTTGAAGGCGTATCCGGCAGCCTTTTTGTCGGCGCTGCTGCTGTCGCAGCAACGCCAGTGGCTCCTTAGATCTTGTACGCAGCAGGTCCCGATTTTGCCTTCAAACCAAAGCCCATTGGGCGCGCTGCCAGCGCGCTTTCGTCGTGAACGCTTATTGATCGTCGGCCACGGCGATGTGGGTCAGCGCGTGGCCCGATTGTTGGTCGCTTCAGGCCGTGGCAGGCACGGCATTCAGGTACTGGCTTTGAGCCGCAGCCCAGGTCGGGCCGAGCAACTGCATGCCCATGCCGTGAGGCCCTTGTGGGGGGATCTGGATGATCCGGCAAGCCTGCGCAGGCTGGCAGGCATTGCGACGCGGGTGCTGCACCTGGCGCCGCCTCAGGCACCGGCTGCCGGGGATGAATGCTCGTGGCTGGACTCCCGCACCACGGCTCTCATGCGGGCACTGCGCCTGCGCAGCCTGCCGCGCAGTCTGGTCTATGCATCGACTTCGGGGGTCTATGGCGACTGCGAGGGGCAGTGGGTGGCCGAAACCCGGTCCGTCGCGCCGACGACTGCCAGAGCTCAGCGCCGCGTGAATGCCGAGCTTGCAGTGCGCTTTGCAGGGCGCTTGGGTCTGCGGGCCAGCATATTGCGCATTCCCGGCATCTACGCACCTGATCGTGAGGGCGGTACGCCCCGCGCCCGGCTGCAGCGTGGCACGGCCGTGCTGCAGTCCGAGGACGACGTCTATACCAATCATATTCATGCCGACGATCTGGCACGTGCTTGCCTGCTTGCGCTGTGGCGCGGCAAGCCGCAGCGCATCTATCACGCGAGCGACGACACGCAGTTGAAGATGGGAGATTACTTCGATCTGGCGGCCGATCTCTACGGCCTGGCCAGGCCGCCGCGCATTTCGCGCAAGCAGGCGCAGACAGAACTGCCGGCGAGTCTGCTGAGTTTCATGAGCGAGTCGCGGCGGCTGTCGAATCAGCGGCTCAAGCACGAATTGCGGCTCAGGCTGCGCTATCCCACGGTGACCGAGGGCCTGCAAAGCTAGGCAAAGCACAGAGCACGATCCTCAAAAATTCGCGTGGCCAGGCAATGGGCGGCAAGCAAGCGCCGCCGCGCAGCGAAGCTGTCGCCCCCTGGGGGAAGGCGCACAGCGCCTCAGGGGGATTACGGTATCGGATGCACGCCGCCGCGGTTGTCATAGCAGCGAAAGACATTGCAGTTGACGATCTTGGCGGGCGGCTGCGATGGCGTGGGACGTGCCGGCGGGTAGCGGTTGGGATAGCCATAGCCCCACTGCGGGCGGTTGATGGCATTGGGCTGCAGTGCCCGGCTTTGCTGCAACTGCTGGTAGGCGGCTGCGCCCAGGCAGCTCATCTCCATCTGGGCCTGAGCCGCCTGGCTGCGCTCACCCCAGGTGGCCGGGTCGGGGCTGGCTTCGGCCAGTATGGCGTTGTAGCGCTCGCGGGCCTGGCGGCAGGCGGGCGTGTTTTCCAGATTGGCACCGGCCCGGGCCTGGGCTTTCTCGGCGGCCTCGCGTTCCTTGCGCTCCTGCTCTTCACGCTGGCGGCGCTGGGCTTCGTCGCGCGCCATCTGGGCCTTGCTGCGTTCCCGCGCCTGGCTGGCATTGGCACGCTCGGCCGCAATTTCCTCGGCGCTTTGCGCAGCCTGAATCTGTGTGCTCATTTCGCCCGAGATGCAGCGGCCATTGGTATAGGTCACCTCGCCGGTCTTGGCATCGACACAGCGCATGACCTGAGCCTGGGCCGTGCCTGCGATCAGCACCCAGCCCAGCAGCAAGCCCAGCGGCAGCTTGCGCATGGTGACGGCGGGAGATAGGGGCTCTGGCATGACCGCTCCTTCAAAGGCGTTTGAGTGCCTGCAAATTATGAAGTGGCGGCAAGAAAAGCAGAAGCGGTGCCGTGCCGCAGCGTCCGGTCAGCGCCAGTCACCGCGAGGAGGAAAGCCTTGCTGCTGACCTTCGCGCTGGCGTTGCTGCTGGCGCTGATCGCGCTCACGTTCGCGGTCTTGCTGCTGGCGGTCGCGGGCCTGTTGCTGGCGATCACGTTCGGCCTGCATGCGGTCACGCTCGCGCTGCTGCGACTGCTGTTGTTGTTCGCGCTCCTGCTGGCGGCGTATCTGGTCCTGATCGCGGCGATTCTGGGATTGCTGACGATCCCATTCGCGGCGCTGCTGGTCCCGGTCGCGCTCCATCTGACGCTGCCATTGCTCGCGATCGCGCATGTTCTGGGCGCGCTCGCGTTCCAGCTCGCGCTGGCGCTCCCATTGACGGCGCTCACGCTCGCGCCATGCCCAGTCATTGCTGTCCTGACCCTGGTAGACCGGATAGGCGGGATAAGCGGGCTGGGTGCTGTAGATGGTGGTGGAGCCATAGCTGCCACCGTAGCCGCCGCCATAGCCGGAGTCGTACTCGCCGGGAACCGCGCAGGCAGTGCACAGCACGGCCAAAGCCCCCATGCTGGCCCAGCGCGTGGAGGTGGACATCAATGACTGCAGGGATGGTTTCATGGCGTGTCTGGTGAGGTGTGGGTGGGCGCAATGCCCTGTGCTCTTAACGTCCGGCGGCTATTCCAGGTTGACTTCGCTACGTTGTATGCTCATTAAATGAGAGCTCGTTTGGCTTTGTGGACGCTCGTTAAGGATGGTTTTTCCTTGATTTTTCAGATTGACGCCATAGTGACCCTTTTGTCAAAAGCGCTGCCAAAGCGTCGCTAGAATGACTTCGTCTTGCGGTGAATTCCGGTTCACTGCAAAGCAGCGTTCTCAGGGCGGGGTGCAATTCCCCACCGGCGGTATCTGCGGCAATGCCTTGCATTGACTGCAGCAGCCCGCGAGCGCCTGCAGTCTCGCCAGAGGCTGCAGGGTCAGCAGATCTGGTGAGATGCCAGAGCCGACGGTCATAGTCCGGATGAAAGAGATCGCGCAGCATCGGTCCGTGATGCAGCTATCGCTGCCGCATGGGCGGGTGTATCAGCGCACGCCCTGATTCATTGGAATTTTCTGGAAATACCACCATGAATCAGACCCCCATCTCCATGAACTTTGCCACTCACGCGACTTCCGAAGGTACGCCCTGGAAGGCTGTGGCCGGCCGCAGCCGCATTGCCATCATCAGCGCCAGCTGGCACACCGAAGTGGTCTATCAGGCCCGCGATGCCGCTCAGGCCGAACTCCTGGCACAGGGCGTGCAGGCCGGCAACATCACGCATTTCAGCGTGCCCGGTGCCTTTGAAATCCCGCTGCTGGCCAAGAAGCTGGCGCAAAGCGGTCGTTTCGATGCAGTGATCGCCACGGCACTGATCGTCAACGGCGGCATCTATCGTCATGAATTCGTGACCACGGCCGTGATCGACGGCCTGATGCGTGTGCAGATGGACTCCGAAGTGCCCGTGTTCTCCGCCGTGCTGACGCCGCGCGATTTTCACGAGCATGGTGATCATGTGGAGTTCTTCCGCCAGCACTTCGTGAAGAAGGGTGTGGAAGTGGCCCATGCCTGCCTGAGCACGCTGGACCAGCATGCCAAGGTGGATGCTCTGCTGCAGGCCAAGGCTGCCTGAGCGGCAGGTGTCAATGAAGGAACGCCCCAGTCTGGGGCGTTTTTCTTTGGCGCTGCTGCCATTTCGCGAGCAAGGGCTTGCGGCGGGTTTTTCCAGCACAGCCCGGGGCGCTTGCCGATCCCTGAAAACACTGATTGTTGTGCCGGTGTAGCACTCGCTGCACCTATGTGATTGCCTCATTGCCAATTGCCTGTCGCGGGGCATAAGGTTGCGTCTTGTCTCAACCGAGTGGAGTGCGCAATGAAGAATTTTGGCAAGTTGTGTATCGCGACAGTCGTAGCTGGTATGGCTGGGGGCGTGATGGCCCAGGAGCAGATCATCAAGATCGGTCATATCGGCCCGACCTCCGGCCCTCAGGCTCACTTCGGCAAGGACGATGAAAACGGCGTGCGCATGGCCATTGAGGACCTGAACGCCAAGGCCATGGAAATCGGAGGCAAGAAGGTCAAGTTCGTGCTGGTGGCCGAGGACGATGTGGCCGATCCCAAGCAGGGCACGGCGGCTTCGCAAAAACTGTGCGATGACAAGGTGGCCGGTGCAGTGGCCTTTGTGAACTCCGGTGTGGCGATTCCTTCTTCCAAGGTGTTCCAGGACTGCGGCATTCCCATGATCACGGGCGCTGCGACCAATCCCGATCTGACCAAGCCCGGCTGGAACACCACCTACCGCGTGATTGCCAACGACAACGCCCTGGGCGCGGCGCTGGCTAGCTATGCGGCCAAGAATCTCAAGCTCAAGAATGTGGCCGTGATCGACGACCGCACGGCCTATGGCCAGGGCCTGGCCAATGTGTTCAAGAAGGATGCCGCAAAGCATGGCATCAAGATCGTGGCCAACGAGTTCACCAACGACAAGGCCACGGACTTCATGGCCATTCTGACCTCCATCAAGGCCAAGAAGCCCGATGCCATCTTCTACGGCGGCATGTATGGTCAGGCCGGCCCCATGCTGCGTCAGATGGCCCAGCTGGGCATGAACGACGTCAAGATGTTTGGCGGTGACGGCATTTGCGTGACCGAGCTGGCCAAGGTGGCTGCCGGCGCCAAGCCGCTGGAGAACGTGGTCTGCGCCGATGGCGGAGCCTCCATTGCCAAGATGCCTGGCGGCACGGAGTGGAAGAAGCGCTATGACGCCAAGTATCCGGGCCAGTTCCAGGTCTACAGCCCCTACTTCTATGACGGCACCATGCTGCTGGCCGACGCCATGAAGCGTGCCAATTCATGGGACCCCAAGGTCTATATCCCCTTCCTGCAGAAGTCCGACTATTCGGGTGTGACCTCCAAGATCCAGTTCGAGAAGAATGGCGAGATGAAGAACCCCAGCTATACGCTGAGCCGCTATGTGAACGGCAACAAGACGCCTATCGATCTGAACTGATTGCCTTGAGTGCACCAGGCCATGTGGTGTGGCCTGTTTTGCAAAGCCTGCGGATGCCTCGCATTTGCAGGCTTTTTTGCTTTCGGTCTTTGGGGGGGAGGCAGGCATGGATGGCTGCTGGCTGGGGCGTTGCACGCGAAAGGATTGCGCTAGTTCTGCATGCCCTCTAGCTGCGCGAAATACTCGCGCAGCACCTCGATGGCCTCGCGCACCTTGGCGGGCAGGCTGTCGCGGCTGGCGGTGACGGCCCAGATGTCCAGCATGCCCATATCCCAATCAGGCAGCAGGCGCACCAGGCTGCCCGTCTCCAGACTTGCCGCCACGTCATGGGCAGAAAGCAGGGCAAGCCCCAGACCCGCTTCACAGAACTGCTGCACCGCGCTGCGATGGTTGCTTACCATGAGCGGTCGCACCTGCAGCCGGTACTCCTGCGCCGTGCCCTGCTGACGCCACAGAAAGTCGGCCTGGGCGTCGTCACTGCGGCTCATTTCCAGCCAGGGCAGCTGTGCCAGCTCGCTGGGGTGTCGAGGCGTGCTGCCGTGGGCCTTGATCCAATGCGGCGAGGCGCAGAGCAGGGTGGCGCTGCGTCCCAGATGACGGGCCACCCAGCTGGAGTCCTGCAGATTGCCGAAGCGCAGCGCCAGATCCACGCGCGCCTGGATCAGGTCTATGGGAGCGTCATCCATGAGCAGGCGCAGCCGCAGCTCAGGATGCATGGCCAACCATCGGCCCAGCGCCGGGGCCGCATGCTGGGTAAAGCCGGCCGGGGCAGCCAGACGCAGTTCGCCGCTGGGCCGCTGATGCTCGGCAGCCAACTCGGCGCGCGCCCGGCTGGCGGCCTCGCACATGGCTGCGCACTGGATGTAGAAGCGCTGGCCGGCATCGGTCAGCGTCAGTTGGCGCGTGGAGCGGTGCAGCAGCGTCAGGCCAGCATCGTGTTCCAGCTGACGGATATGCTGGCTGACGGCCGAGGGCGTCATGTCGAGCTGGCGGGCAGCCGCGCTCATGCTGCCGCGCTCCACCACGGCGGCAAAAATGGCCATGCGTCTGAAATCTTCCATGAGGCTATTTTGAAGTGCTGCTTCAAGGTCATGGTGGCTGAAAGGGGTTTTTCTCGCGATTAATGGCGATTAATCTTTAGCCCTGTTGAAGATACAAGGAGTTTTCCATGAAAGTTGCATTGATTGGCGCCACGGGTTTTGTCGGTGCCGGGTTGCTGGATGAGTTGCTGCGTCGCGGTCACGAAGTCGTGGCCCTGGTACGCAAGCCCGAGGCCGCTGCAGCGCGCGAACATGTGCAGTTCGTCAAGGCCGATGTGCTCAAGGCCGACGAGGTACAGCGCGCCGTGACCGGCTGCGATGCGGTGGTCAGCGCCTATAACGCAGGCTGGAGCAATCCCAATATCTATGACGATTTCATGCAGGGATCGCGCGCCATCGTGCAAGGTGTCAAGGCTGCGGGCATCAAGCGTTATCTGGTCGTGGGCGGAGCCGGCAGCCTGTATGTGAATGGTCAGCAACTGGTGGATTCGCCCGATTTTCCGGCCTTCATCAAGCCCGGCGCCTCGGCGGCACGCGACATGTTTGCCGAGCTGCAAAAGGAGGCTGCTCTGGACTGGACCATGCTGAGCCCGGCCGTGGGCTTCCATGGCGGCTCCGATGCGCAGTCCAGGGGCCGTACCGGTCACTACCGTACAGGCAAGGACGAACCTTTGGTGCAGGCCGACGGCCAGCCCGGCGATATTTCGGTTCAGGACCTGGCCGTGGCATTGGTCGATGCCCTGGACAGGAACGAACACGTCAAGGCTCGTTTCACCGTCGCGTATTGATCAAGCCCTGCCGTCGCCCGGTCCGACCCCATTGATTGATGGGGCAAGGCCGGGCCGTCTGTCTGCTGTCATGCTGCAAGCGCACAATTTCGGGTTTTGCGGCGCCAGACGCCTGCACGCCTTGATTGCATGACAGAAACCTTGACTGCCCCTATCGAATCGACCCGATCTCCCACCCAGGCCTGGCTCAGCGTGATTGCGCTGGCGCTGGGTGCTTTTGTCTTCAACACCAGCGAGTTCGTGCCGGTCGGTCTGCTCAGCAGCATTGGCGCCAGCTTTGACATGCAGGTGGAGCAGGTGGGGCTGATGCTCACTATATACGCCTGGGTGGTGGCGCTGGCCTCGCTGCCCTTCATGCTGCTCACGCGCAATGTGGAGAGGCGCAAGCTGCTGATGGGCGTGTTTGCGGTGTTCGTGCTCAGCCATCTGCTCTCGGGCGTGGCCTGGAGCTATGCGTCCCTGGTCATCAGCCGCATCGGCATTGCGCTGTCGCATGCGGTGTTCTGGTCCATCACGGCCTCGCTGGCCGTGCGGGTGGCGCCTCCGGGCAAGAAGGCCATGGCGCTGAGCCTGCTGGCCACGGGTACTTCCGTGGCCATGGTGCTGGGCATTCCGCTGGGCCGCATCGTGGGTGAATGGCTGGGCTGGCGCATGACGTTTCTGGCCATTGGCGCGGTGGCGGCGGCGGTGATGCTGGTGCTGGGCAAGCTCTTGCCTCGGCTGCCCAGCGAGAACGCAGGCTCCCTGTCCAGTGTGCCCATGCTGTTCAGGCGCCCGGCCCTGGTCGGCATCTATGCGCTGCTGGTGGTGGTGATTACCGGCCAGTTCACGGCGTATAGCTATATCGAGCCCTTTGTGCAGGACATCGCCGGCCACGCCGGCGATGTGACCACGGCCGTGCTGCTGCTGTATGGCGGCATGGGTATTGTGGGCAGCGTGCTGTTCGGCTGGTTCGGTCTGCGCTTTCCGCGCGGCTTTCTGCTGGCGTCCATCGGCGTGCTGGCGCTGAGCCTGTTGCTGCTGGTCATGAGCAGCACGCATGTCTGGAGCCTGTATCTGCAAAGCTCGGTCTGGGGCATCGCCATGATCTGCTTTGCGCTGTCCATGCAGTCCAAGGTGCTGAATCTGGCGCCCGATGCCACCGATGTGGCAATGTCCATGTTCTCGGGCATTTTCAATATCGGCATTGGCGGCGGCGCACTGCTGGGCAGCATCGTCAGCCAGCAATGGGGCATGACGCATATCGGCCTGGTGGGCGGCCTGCTGATTGCCATGGGCGGCGCGCTCTGGTTGTTCATGATGCTCAAGCTGGCCGACAGCTTCCGTTTGAAGTCCTAGTTTTGTATACAAAACTGGCCTGACTCTTGCATGGGTGGTTTGTCTCAAACTTTTTAGAGAGGAAACCACCCATGAAAGCGTTTGCCGCTACCTTCACCACCATCGCCCTGGCTGCGGCCAGCCTGTCGGCTCAGGCCCAGAGTTCCGTGCAGCTCACTGGCACCATTGATAGCTATGCGGGCTCCATGAAGCTGGCAGGGCAAGAACGCGTGGCCTCGGTCGGCTCCGGCGGTCTGACCACTTCCTGGTGGGGTGTGAAGGGCGTGGAGGATCTGGGCGGAGGTCTCAAGGCCGACTTCAATATCACCAGCTTTTTTCGTGCCGATACCGGTACCCCCGGCCGCTTTGATGCCGACCCCTTTTTCTCGCGTGATGCCAATGTGGGTCTGGCTGGCAGCTTTGGTCGTGTGAGCCTGGGTCGTGGCCTGGCACCGAACTTTCTGCCCACGGTGCTGACCAATCCGTTTGGCGACTCCTTCACGGTCTCGCCGCTGGTGCTGCATGCCAATATGACGACCGCGGCCTGGGGAGCGGACAGCCTGACCACGGCCTCCAACACTGGCTGGAGCAACCAGATCCTGTATTCCACGCCCAGCTTCGGCGGTCTCAGGGCCAATGTGCATTACCAGTTCGGCGAGCAGACCAGCAGCGGCAACAAGGGCAAGAAGAATGTGGGCCTGAACCTGATGTACTCGGGCGGACCGCTGAGCCTGACTGCGTTCTACGAGCGTGCGCAGATCAGCAATCCGGTATCGCTGGCGGTGATGCCGACCAAGAGCAACTGGATGGTGGGCGGCAGCTATGACTTCAGCGTGGCCAAGCTCTATGCCACATACGGCCAGGCCAGGATCGACGCCCAGGACCGCGAGAATACCACCTACTCGCTGGGTCTGGATATTCCTGTCAGCGGAACGCCTGGAACCTTCAAGGCAGCGGCTGCACGCACCAAGTCGGAAGTGGGCAATGTCAGCGGCACACGCACCACCGTCAGCCTGGGCTACGACCATTTCCTGTCCAAGCGCACCGACGTCTATGCCGTGGCCATGTATGACCGCGTGAGCATGGACATTCCCAACAAGTCCGGCACCAGCGCCCTGGTGGGCATCCGTCACCGTTTCTGAGAACAGATCTTGTGTTGCACCAGTTTCATGCATGGGCACCCGGCTTGTGCATGAGGCGGGGCAAAGAAAAAGCCCTCGCCGGTATGTGCCGGCGAGGGCTTTTTTCATGTGCAGCAGACGCTTATTCGTCCATCTTCAGGTTCTGCTTTTGCACCACGTTCTTGTAGACGGCCAGTTCTTCGGCCATCTGCTTGGCAAAGGCTTCGGGGGTGTCGGCCATGATGATGGAGCCGCTTTCCTCGATGCGCTTTTTCACGTTGGGGTCCTGCACGGCCTTGCGCACGGCGGCATTGATCTTGGCCACGACCTCCTTGGGCAGGTTCTTGGGGCCGACGATGCCGTAGTACGCCATGCGGTTGACCTGGGGCAGACCGATTTCCTTGAAGGTGGGCACATCAGGCAGGGCGGCCACGCGCTGAGGGGCGGCGACGACCAGGGCTGTGAGGCGCTTTTCCTTCACAAAGGGCAGGGTGGAGGGCAGGTTGTCGAAAATCAGCGGCACCTGGCCGGCCACGGTGTCGTTCAGCGCAGGGCCGGAGCCACGGTAGGGAACGTGGGTCATCTCGGTCTTGGTTTCCAGCTTGAACATTTCCATCATCAGGTGGGTGATGGAGCCCAGGCCGGGCGATGCGTAGGAGTACTTGGCGGGATGGTTCTTGATCTCGGCCAGGAAGCTCTTGTAGTCCTTGCCGGCAAACTTGGGATTGGCCGCAATGATGTTGGGCGTGGCCGCAATGTTCACGATGGGCGTGAAGTCGGTGGCCACGTTGTAGGGAATCTTGGGGTTGATGGCCGGGTTGGTCGCCGTAGTGGACACGGTGGCAATGCCGAGGTTGTAGCCATCGGGCGCAGCGCGGGCGGTTTCGGAGGCACCGATGCTGCCGCCGCCGCCGCCCTTGTTTTCCACCACCACGGACTGGCCCAGTTCGCGGCTCAGCGGCTCGGCAATGATGCGGGCGATCAGGTCGGTCGTGCCGCCGGCGGCAAAGGGAACCAGCAGGCGGATGGGCTTGTTGGGATAGGCGCTTTGTGCCTGTGCAGCGCCGCAAAAAGCCATGGCAGCCAGAACGGTGGCTGTGAACTTGAACATCAATGTCTCCTTGGAAAGTGTGATTGGCAGTGCATCTCTGGTGAAGTTGCCTGCGGTTTTCGGGGCTTGGGCCCTCTTTTGTTGTCAGGAGTTTGCTTTGGCCGTGAAGGCCTCAAACCACTCCTTGCTCATGCAACGCAGCAATGGCGTTGTCATCAAGTCCGAATTCGCGCAGCACCTCATCGGTGTGCTGGCCGAGGGCTGGCGGGGCGTTGCGGTAAGTCACCGGCGTGGCCGACAGACGTATGGGGTTGGCGACGGTGGCGATACGGCCAATGCCGTCACTGGCGTTGCGCGGCAAGCTTTGCTGAATGCCGCGTGCCTTGACCTGGGGGTCTTCAAAGGCCTGGGCAATGGTGTTGATGGGGCCGCATGGCACGGCTTTGTCTTCCAGCAGCGCAATCCAGTCAGCCGTGCTGCGCTGAAGCATCTGTGGCTTCATCAACTCCAGCAGTGCCGCACGGTTCTGTACACGGGCGGTATTGGTGGCAAAGCGTGCATCCAGGGCCCAGCCGTCCTGGCCGATGGCTGCGCAAAAGCGCGCGAACTGACCGTCATTGCCTATGGCCAGCAGCACATTGCCGTCCAATGTCGGAAAGTCCTGATATGGCGCCAAGCTGGGGTGGATGTTGCCGGCGCGGCTCGGCGCCTGGCCGGTGGCCAGAAAGCCTGCAGCCTGGTTGGCCAGCACGGCCATGCCCACGTCCAGCAGCGCCATATCGATGTACTGGCCCTGGCCCGTGCCGTTTCTCGCATTGTCGCGGGCGTTGAGTGCAGCCAGGATGGCATTGCTGGCATAGAGCCCCGTGAACACGTCGATCACGGCCACGCCAACCTTGAGAGGGCCTCCGCCGGGTTCGCCATCTGCATGGCCGGTGATGCTCATCAGGCCGCACATGGCCTGCACCATGAGGTCATAGCCGGCGCGCTCGGCATAAGGGCCGTCCTGGCCAAAACCCGTGATGGAGCAGTACACCAGGCGCGGGTTCAGCGCCTTGAGACTCTCATAGTCCAGACCGTATTGAGCGAGCCCCCCGGTCTTGAAGTTCTCTACCACCACATCGGCCTCTTGCGCCATGCGCTGCAACAGGGCCCGGCCCTCAGGGTGTGCCATGTCCACGGTGAGGCTGCGCTTGTTGCGGTTGCAGGCCGTGAAGTAGCTGGCTTCGCGCGTGTCGTTGCCCGCATCGTCCCTGAGGAATGGAGGGCCCCAGTGGCGCGTATCGTCGCCGGCAACCGGGCGCTCCACCTTGACCACATCGGCCCCCAGATCGGCCAGCATCTGAGTGGCCCAGGGGCCCGCCAGCACGCGCGACAGATCCAGCACCTTGATACCTGCCAGTGCGCCCGTGGAAGTGCTTGTCGATGCGTTCATGTCGGAGGTGTCCAGAAACCGGGTAAGGGAACTATGAAAACAGAAGCGTCTTGCGCTTTATTGGTATGAGTTTTGATGTAAAAACTATTCAAAACTCATACGAATCAAGCGGTGGAAGCTAATAAATAGATAGCGAAAAAGAGGCTCGAATCTCTGCCATCGCCCCACGGCAAAGGCAGCAAGCAAGAGCCGCCTCGCGGCGAAGCTGCCGTCCCCCTCCCATAGCGCAAAGCGCGTAGAGAGAGGGGGCGCCCGGCCAGGGGAAGCGGCGGTGCCGCCCAGGTGGGGCCGCCCAGGCGGGGCCGCCTAGGCACAGCGGCTCAGGGGGGTCAGTTAAATGCAGCGATGCCGGTCTGGGCGCGACCCAGAATCAGTGCGTGCACATCGTGAGTGCCTTCGTAGGTGTTCACCACTTCCAGGTTCACCAGGTGGCGAGCCACACCGAACTCGTCGCTGATGCCGTTGCCGCCCAGCATGTCGCGCGCCATGCGGGCGATGTCCAGCGATTTGCCGCAGTTGTTGCGCTTGACCAGAGAGGTGATCTCGATCACGTTCTGGTGTTCGTCCTTCATGCGGCCCACGCGCAGCGCGGCTTGCAGGCCCAGCGTGATTTCGGTCTGCATATCGGCCAGCTTCTTCTGGATCAGCTGGTTGGCTGCCAGGGGACGGCCGAACTGCTTGCGGTCCAGTGTGTACTGGCGGGCGGTGTGCCAGCAGTCTTCTGCCGCACCCAGCGCGCCCCAGGCAATGCCGAAGCGGGCGCTGTTCAGGCAGGTGAACGGGCCCTTGAGGCCGCGCACGTCGGGGAAGGCGTTTTCTTCGGGGCAGAACACATCGTCCATCACGATTTCACCAGTGATGGAGGCGCGCAGGCCCACCTTGCCGTGGATGGCAGGCGCGGACAGACCCTTCATGCCCTTTTCCAGCACAAAGCCGCGGATCTGGCCCACAGTGCCGTCCTCGGAGACTTCCTTGGCCCAGACCACGAACACGTCGGCCACAGGGCTGTTGGTGATCCACATCTTGTTGCCCTTGAGGCGATAGCCGCCGTCGACCTTGTAGGCGCGTGTGGCCATGGAGCCGGGGTCGGAGCCGTGGTCGGGCTCGGTCAGGCCGAAGCAGCCGATGAACTCGCCCGAAGCCAGCTTGGGCAGGTATTTCATCTTCTGCGCTTCGGTGCCGAACTCGTTGATGGGCACCATCACCAGCGACGATTGCACGGAGGCCATGGAACGATAGCCCGAATCAACACGCTCGATCTCGCGCGCCACCAGGCCGTAGCTCACATAGTTCAGACCCGCGCCACCGTATTGCGTGGGAATGGTGGGTCCCAGCAGGCCCAGCTCGCCCATCTCGCGGAAGATGCTGACGTCCACGGACTCGTTGCGGAACATGGCTTGCACGCGAGGCTTGAGCTTGTCCTGGCAGTACTCGCGCGCAGCGTCGCGGATCATGCGCTCGTCTTCGGTCAGTTGCTGGTCGAGCTGGAAGCAGTCGTCCCACTGGTAGCCATTGGCCATGTTCATCTCCTGAATGCAAGGTGTCGGGTTGCAGGCGCATTTCCGCCTGAGTGCTTGCACACATATTAGGTTTGCAGAACAGGGGCTGGCAAACGATGAATAATCATCTATGAATGAGTAAAGCGCATGTATAAGCGAATTATTCAGGGTTTCCCCTTCGTTTTGAGATTGATTGATGCGTTCTAAGCACAAGAGATATGCGTAGAGTTCTCCCTTCCACCCAGGCCCTGGCCTGCTTTGAATCGGCCGCCCGCCATGTCAGCTACACCAAGGCTGCGCAGGAGCTGTCGCTGACGCAAAGTGCCGTCTCGCGCCAGATCATTGCGCTGGAGGAGTTTGTGGGCGTGGCGCTGTTCAAGCGCACACGCCACGGCGTGCTGCTCACCGATGCGGGGCTGCATTACGCCAAGCAGGTGGGACGCTGGCTGCAGGGGCTGGAGCGCGACACGCTGGATCTGATGAGCCATCAGGGCGAGGGCGGTCCCATCAATCTGGCGGCCGTGCCCACCTTTGCCACGCGCTGGCTGCTGCCGCGCCTGCCGCAACTGGCACAGCAGCACCCCGACATCACTGTGCATATCGATGTGCAGACCCGGCCTTTCCTGTTTGCCGACACGGTGTTCGATGCTGCTCTCTACGCGGGCACGCCCGAGCAGGTGGCCCGCTGGCCCGGCGTGCAGGCGCAGTGGCTGATGGACGAGGAAGTCGTGCCCGTGTGCAGCCCGCAACTGCTGGCCACGGCCCAGCAGCGTGATCCAGGCCGTGCCTGGCTGCCGGTCGGCCCCGAGGTGATTGCGCGCCTGCCGCTGCTGCAGCAAAGCACGCGCCCCCAGGGCTGGCGCCAGTGGTTCGACGCGATGCATGTCGATGCACCGCGCGCGCTCGACGGCATGCGGCTTGAGCTGTTTTCCATGCTGGCCGTGGCTGCCAGCCAGGGTCTGGGCGTGGCGCTGATCCCGCCCATGCTGATCGAGCAGGAGATTGCGCGCGGCGATCTCATCGTCGCCTGTCCCCAGCCGCTGCGCGGCAACCGCGCCTACTTTTTGGTCACGCCCGAGCTGGCGGCCGAGGCACAACCGTCGCCGGCGCTGCGCGTGTTCAGCCAGTGGTTGCAGCACAAGGCGCAGGAGGCTGCAGGTCGCAAGCCAGAGCGCCAGCCTTGAAATACAGCTTTGACCGCATAGCCGCCGGGCTTTGGGCCTTCGATGCAGGTATCTAGGCAAGAATGATTGCTTGCCCGGCCAGCAAAGCGCTGGCTGCTATGAATTCTTGCAGTGGAGAGTCGAATCATGTCATTCAGCCAAAGCCTGTGGAGCGCCAACCAGGCACTGTTTCAAAGTACCCTGGAGCTGCCCTTCAACCAGGAGCTGGCGGCCGGCACGCTGAGCCGGGAGCGCTTTCGCCACTACATGATTCAGGATGCGCACTACCTCGTCGCCTATGGCCGAGCGCTGGCCGTGACGGCGGCCAAATCCGATAACGCCGAAGGCGTGGTGCAGTTTGCCAATGCCGCCAATGAGGCCGTGGTGGTGGAGCGCGCCCTGCATGGTGGCTTCATGCGTGACTTCGGCGTGACGCCCGAGCAGTTTGCAGCCACGCCGCTCACGCCGGTCTGCCATCACTACACCAGCTATCTGCTGGCCACGGCCTGGAGCGCCTCCTATCCGGTGGCTGTTGCGGCCCTGCTGCCCTGCTTCTGGATCTATGCCGAGGTGGGGCGCGACATTCATGCGCGCTCGGCCAAGGACAATCCGTATCAGGCCTGGGTGGACACCTATGCCAGCGAGGAGTTTCATGCGGCGGTGCGCGGCGTCTGCGCCACGGTGGATCGCCTGGCCGAGGAGGCCACCGAGGCCACGCGCGCGGCCATGCATGCGGCCTACAAGGATGCGGCCCGGCTGGAATGGATGTTCTGGGACAGTGCCTACCGCCTGGGAGATTGGCAAGGGCCGCTGCGCTGAGTCGCTGAGTTTTAGTGCATAAACGGGGGTGCTGATTAAAAAATAATCAGCACCCCGTTTTTCCTAATGTGACAAGGAGTTAAGTCGCTTATTCAAGTGCTTGCTCCGGTTTGTCCACAAGCTTGTAATGATTTAGTGGGGAAAACTGGGCTACAGCCCAATTTGGGTAGGCGTGAGCTGCTATGAAATGCGGAGTTTGTAGGCTTTAAGAGCCGTATAGTGTGATTTGCTTAAAAATCAAGCAGGTATTGAAAAGTCTTTGCAGAACAAGGGCTTGATACGCTTATCCCGTTGAGTGGTTGGTATTGTCCACAAGCTTGTAGCGGGCGAATGGGGATATCCCGATACGATGCGCGGTAAACATCGAGGGAGAGGGAATTGAAGAAGTCGACATACCGGGCCATTGTTCTTGCCTCCTCGGCAATTCCTTTGGCGGGCCTGTGCCTGGACGCCTTTTTCCCGCTGATCCCCGCGAGTCTGAAGTCGGTGCATGACAGCATGGTGCAATTCGGCGGCATCAAGCGCTATCCGCCCGGAGTATTGCTGGCCATGGCGGTGGTGGTTGTGACTACGCTGGCTTCTTTTTACGGACAACTGCGCTTCAGAAGCTGGGCGCCAAGTCTGGCGGTCAGCTCGACGCTAGCCGGTTTGCTGGTGTCCTGTTTTACGGGCCCTGTTTTGCAATCGGGTCTGGGCAGCGCCGCCGCCGATGCGGGCACCCTGCTGAGCGGGTTGGCGCTGGTCCTGCCTTATGCCAACGCCGAAGTGCGGGCTCTTTTCTGGCCACAGGCCGCCGCAGCGACTGTCGATACGGCTGGCCTTCAGGTTGCTGGAACTGAGCCGGTTTGAGTCATGGACTCAGCGCTTGCCGGCCTCGACCAGATGGTCGATCAGCGCCCGCACCTTGAGCGGCAGGTGGCGCGATGGCATATACAGTGCATAAGCGGTGCGCGGCGCGTAGTTGCCCGTCAGCAGCCAGTCGGGCAGTACCTGTACCAGTGCGCCGCTGCTCAGCACGGCCTGGGCGGCAAAGTCTGCCACCAGGCCTATGCCCTGGTGCTGCAGCGCCAGATTGATGATGCCCGTGCTGCTGTCCATGGATAAAGGAGAGTGAACGGCGACTTCGGTCACGGCAGCCTCTGGGCTGCGGGTTTGGCCGTGCACCCATTGCAGCCGGCTCTGAAAGTCGCCATAGCCCAGCGTGATGCATGCCACGCCATGCTCGCGTCCCAGCTCCTGTGGATGCTCGGGCGGCTTGATCAGACCCCTGAGGTAGGCCGGCGAGGCCACGGCGATGTAGCGCACCTGGCGCAGCTCGCGCGCCACCATATGCGGTGGTAGCTGTTCTGGCCGGGTCAGGCGGATGGCCAGATCCAGACCTTGCTGCGCCAGGTCCTGCATCTGGTCGCTGAGGCTGACGGCGACCTCAAGCTCGGGCCATTGGCGGCGCAGCGCAGGCAGCTGTGCACTGAGCCATATTTCACCAAAGATGGTCGGTGCCGTCAGTCGCACCGTGCCGCGCGGCACGCCGCTGTAATGGCCGGCAATGGCGTGGATATCGCTGGCCGTCTGTGCCAGCTGGCTGCAGGCGGCATAGACCTCGGCGCCCAGCTCGGTCAGGGACAGGGAGCGGGTTGTGCGGTGCAGCAGCTGCACGCCCCAATGGGCTTCGAGCCGGCCCACGCTGCGGCTGACGGCCGAGGTGGTCAGATCCAGTTGCCGTGCGGCGGCGGCAAAGCTGCGCTGCTCCACCACCTTGGCGAAAACCAGCATTTCAGGAAGCAGGCCGGACTCTGTGCTCATGGTTCAGCTTGATTGTTGATCTTTGGGTAATAGTAAGTGGAATAGAGCTGTATTGATGCTTGGAAGTGATTGACGGACCATGCCATCATGACTTCCCAGACATCTTCCTCTTTACAAGTGCTGGCTTCCAAGCCGGCTTTGGCCGCCACCTCGCCGCCCAAGGCAGCAGCCGGCGGTAGCTGGCGCATGGTGCTGGTCATGGCGCTTTCCGGAACCATCGGCCTGCTGGTGGTGGAGAGCGGCCTGCCCGTGCTGTGGGTGGTGTGGTTGCGTTGTTTGCTTGGCGGACTCGGGCTGGCGGCCTGGGTGCTTTGGTCGGGCCAGTGGTCCCGGCCGACCTGGCGCGAGAGCGGCTGGCTGCTGCTGGGGGCTGTGGCGCTCATCGTCAATTGGCTGTGCCTGTTTCGTGCCTATGAATACAGCGGCATTGCCATTGCCACGGTGGTCTATCACGTACAGCCCTTCTTGCTGTTGCTGCTGGCGGCTCTGCTGCAGGGCGAGCCTCTGCCGCTCAATCGGCTGCCCTGGCTGCTGCTGGCGCTGGTAGGCGTGGGCTTGAGCAGCGGCCTGGTAGGGCTGACTGATCAGCAGGCGTCGCAAGGGCAATCCTTGGGCATTGTGCTGGCACTGCTGGCAGCCAGTCTTTATGCCCTGGCCACCTTGGCCACTCAGCGGCTCAGGCGGCTTGCGCCGGCGCAGATCGCCATGCTGCAGATGCTGCTTGGTGCGCTGAGCTTGCTGCCCTGGGTGTGGGAGCTGCGCGCCCAGGCACTCTTCAGCCCCAAGGTCTGGGCTGCGGTGCTGGTGCTGGGCCTGGTGCACACGGCCTGGATGTACACACTGATGTACACGGCATTTCAAAGACTGCGGGCGCAGGCGATCGCCGGCTTGTCCTTTATCTACCCCGTCATGGCTTTGCTGGTGGATCTGCTCTGGTTTGGTGCCAAGCCGCAGCCGGCGCAGTGGCTGGGGATGGCGCTGATTCTGGGGGCGCTTGCAGCTTACCGGCGTAGCGAGCGCAAGCCTAATCAAAAATAGCTGCCAGCGGTTATGCATCAAGCGCCAGCAGCTATCGTTTTAAATCCAGGGGGTAATGGCCAGCACCAGTGGCATCAGCACCGCCGTGGCCACGCCGTTCAAGCCCATGGCCAGAGCGGAGAACGCAGCGGCCGTGGGGTTGAGCTGGATGGCGCGTGCCGTGCCAATCGCATGGGCCGTAAGTCCGATGGCAAAGCCTTGAACCGCTGGATCCTTGAGACGCAGGACGCGGCACAGCAGCGGTGCCATCATGGTGCCGCTGATGCCGGTAATGGCCACGGCCACGGCGGCCAGCGAGGGTGTTCCTCCAAAACGCTCGGCCATGGGCAGGGCGATGGGAATGGTGGCCGATTTGGGTGCCACGGCGATCAGCGTAGCTTGCGAGCCGCCAAAGGCCCAGGCGATGCCCAGCGCTGAAAGCAGAGCGACCAGACAGCCCACCAGCAGCGCCACGCTGATGGGCAGCCACAGCTGACGGATGCGCTCGCGTTGGGCGTAGAGCGGGATAGCCAGTGCCACGGTAGCCGGGCCTATCATCAGACCCAGCAGGGATACGCCGCTGCGATAGGTTTCATAAGGCGTGCCTGTGAGCAACAGAATCGCGACGATGACGACCACGCCGGTAAACACCGGAATCAGCATGGGGCGGTTGCCGCTTTTCCTGTAGATGGCCATGGCCGCCAGATAGACCAGCATGGTCAGCACCAGCCAGGGCAGGGGCGAGCCTTGGGCCAGGCTCAGCCAGGCGGTGTGCAGGCGTTCAAGCAGGGGTGTGCTCATAAGCTCTGCTCCTGTCTTGCCGCGGGCTTGTCATCCGGCTTGAGAGTGCGCTGGCGCTGCAGGCAGAAGCGGAAGGTGAGGGCGGTTGCGGTGAATGTGATGGCAGCTCCGGCAATGCAGGCCAGCACAAACGGCAGCCATTCGCGGCGCAGGTGGTCGAATTCCAGCATTACGCCCGCAATGACGGGGATGAAAAGCAGCATCATGTTCTGCAACAGAACCTGAGCAGTATCTTCCAGTGTCTTGGGTAGTCGTTTGTAAAACAGCAGGCCCAGCAGCAAAAGCAGGATGCCGATCAGCGCGCCGGGCAGAGGCAAGCCCGTGACGCGGGCCAGGAACTCCCCCAGTAGCTGAAAGGCAAAAAGTACGGCAAGCGCATACAGCATAAAGGTGGTCAACTCCTGAATAATGAGTTGGCAGCCTGTTGTCAGGCTGCCAACTCTGTAAGGGTGGGGTATGGCTTGGGTGAATAAAGGTAAAGCAGGCGGGTAACTATTGCGTGTCGCGGATGACAGGTTTATCTTGGATCTCAGGCGCTTCGGAGCCGAAGCGGCCAGTCATCGCACGAGCTTAGGAGAAGTCACCATGCAAACCGCAGTCTATCGCGCACCTGTGTATGAACCTACGGTCGATGAATTGGAAACACTCAAGAAGCTGGAGCTGGGCGAGGATGTCTCCCTGTGGTCTGCCGCCAAGGAATATCTTTCCAAGCGCCTGCTGGAGCGGGGCCTCGTGGAGCAGGATGCAGAAAAGCACTGGCATATCACCGAGTCGGGGCGTATGGTGATCCGGCGCCAGCTCTGAAATGCTCGGGGTTAACCCTTGGATTGCAATTGCCTGATTTGGAGGCAACCTACCTTTCAACCCGCAAGTACAAGGGCTTGTGTGCTGTTATCACCAGGATTTCACTGGATATCCACAATCATGTCCACATGATCTGTGGAAAAAAGCGCTGTCATGGACAGCGCTTTTTTTGTGGCTTGACTCAAGCCAGGGTTGCTCGGATTGACAGCAAAGGCTCTCGTTGACAGTACAAGTGCAGCGATGCTCAAAAGGCATTTTCCAGAGAGAAATGTCCCATGTGACCTGCTGTGTGCTATGGGCTTGAAGTGAGTGGATGTTTGACAGATGGGCGATGCTGCCGGTGCCTGGCATGGTATTGCAAGGCATAGATCCGCACCAGATTGTGCAAAGTTATGCACAGTGACTGTGCAACTTCGAAAAGATGAGCGAGCAAGAGAGATCCTGCCTTATCCCGGCAAGGGAAAGGCATGGGGCTGTGGCGTAATTGATGCGCCGGCTTTTCGCGTGGAGAACGGAAGGCTGGATGGCAGCGAAGCTGCCTTTTCGGCTTGGGTATGTAGTGCCGGATTGGACCGGAACGCCCTGCTGCGGGGATTTCAATTCCCAGCACTCACCCTGGAGGGATGCGGATTGTATTCGATATTCAGGCGCAAAAAATTGTCGCGGCGTTCCTTTGGACAAAAACGCGTTGCGCCCATGATGCCGACATGAGGTCGAAGCTGGGTCGATTTGTCAGCAGGTACTTCGCTTGGTGTTGCTATCAGTGCTGAGTGGCTGCATATTTGCAGAGCACAAATCAACAAGGGCGGGTTGAAGCCCGCCCTTGTTAGGTGAGTTGCTGTCAGCACCAAAGAAGTGCTGCCGCCCTGTGATGCCTTTGACCAGCCTATTCGCTTGTAGGCACAAAAAACAGGTACTCACCTGGCCCCATCTGCGGGGTAATCACATAGCCTTCGCATTGCCTGTCCTTGCATTTCACAGGTATGGCGCGGGGCCAGATAGTTGCTGCAGTAGGGTAACCAGGCAGGTACTGCGGCACATGCCAGACGCCATAGTCCCCCACTGGCTCGGCTTGCTGCGAGCCTGCTGCACCTTGCTCGCCACTTCCGAAGATCTGGCGTTGAATGCTCAACGGTTCATTGATGGCCCTGGAGTCGGGTGCAGCCAAAGACGAAGCGCTGCATAGTGCAATCGCTAAAAGAGCTAGAGTCTTGCCCATAGCGGCCTCCTAGATTAGGAATCACGCCCACTAATTGTCATACAGCTGTGCTGTACGTGGATCTTCCATCACAGATGTTACAAGCGAGGGGCGAGGGGCTTCAGGTGTCAAACTTGACTGAACCTCTGTGGGCGCTGAAGCGGGAGTGGGGCTACCTTGTGCCGAAGCATCCGGCCCGTAGTTGTTGCGGCGCTCGTCTGCAGTCATGGATTGCGGACATTTAGAACCCGTGATCTCCAGTGCCACGCGAGCGGCGGGATCCATGCAGTCCATTGCCAACGAAGCTGCCTTCATGCCCTTGTTCCAGAGCTCACGGCTCATTTTCAGGCGCTTGCAATGCTCGTCCGTCCAGGTTGTGCCGAAGCTCACGCCAAAGCCAGGGCCGTTGGCACTGCCGCTGCTGCTGCCCATGCAGGTGTCATTGCTGGTTGTGAGGTTGGGGCCGTTCACGCTGGGAACGTTTTTCATGGTGTAAGTACCTGTGTACTCCACAATGTTCTTGGACGTCCCGGATACCGTGCTGTTCAGGTTCTGGGTGGTCGTGCCGTTCGTTGTGATGTTCTGATCGGAGGTTGAAGTGGATCTGCTGTCCATCGTGGATACAGATCGACTTTCCGCCGGGGCAACGACCGGATTGACAA
Source organism: Comamonas sp. NyZ500 (assembly GCF_016772095.1). Taxonomy (NCBI): domain Bacteria; kingdom Pseudomonadati; phylum Pseudomonadota; class Betaproteobacteria; order Burkholderiales; family Comamonadaceae; genus Comamonas; species Comamonas sp. NyZ500. The sequence goes on from NZ_JAEIJE010000016.1 coordinate 117,321, forward strand.
TGGTGACCGACTGATTCTGTTGCGCCCCCACGGAAGAGGAGCTAGAGGAGCTTTGCGCGCTGCTGTCGGCACTTTGCGCATAACTGCACAAAGGAACGCAAAGACTTAACAGAGCTATTGAGAATTTCATGCTTTGCTCCTACGTTGCCCGAGCCCGGCCAGGCAGCCAGGCCCGGGACAAACACAACTATCTTGGGACAGCTGCCTTAGTTGGCATTGGCAGCGGAGCCTGCACCGGCAGTACCGGAGGTGCCACCACCGTTGGAGAAGTAGCCAGCATTGCCAAATGCTCCAGCGTTCTGATGGACGGTACCCACCGAGGTTGCGCCCGATCCGGTGTTGGTCCATGCGCC